>JBAPYD010000001.1:0-3632 GCA_049284555.1 Chromatiaceae bacterium
GCGCTGCTCCTTGCCGTCGGACTCGGTGACCCAGTAGAGCTTGCCCTTCTCGTCCAGCAGCACCCGGTAGCTGTTCTCGGGCCGCACGCCCTCGTCCATGTAGTCGATGACCTGAGCGGCCAGCTCAGGGCTCTCGACGTAAAAAGGCCCGGCCTCGGTGCTGATGTCGCCCGAGCGGGGGTCGAGGTTCATGCTGCCGATGAAGACGTCCTTGCGGTCGAAGACGATGGCCTTGGTGTGCAGCGCGGCCTTGGAGGAGCCCGAGAGGACCTTCTTGCTCACCGGCCCGTGGTCGGGGCGCAGCTCATAGAGCTCGATGCCGTCGGCGATGAGATCGGCGCGGTGCTCGGTGTAACCGGCGTGTGCCGCCAGCACGTCATTGGAGGCCAGCGAGTTGGTCAGCACCCGGATGCGCACACCCCGATCGTGCAGCTTGGACAAGGTATCCGCGCCCCGGTCCTGAGGTGCGAAGTAGGCCGATTCGATCAGCAGCTCGCTGTCCAGCCGTCCGACGCGCCTGAAGACCCCTTCGTTGAGCGCGCTGGTCTTGCCGCTGGCGGCGATGTCGAGATCGCGGAAGTTCGCGTGGGTGTCCACCCCGAAGTAGTACCCGCATGACACGGCGCAAGCAGTAGTCGTGGCCAGGGTAGGTGCGGGCGAAGCGGCAAGACATCCGACACGCCGGGTGGAAGCGCTTAGTCGGGCGCCCCAACGCCAGACTCCACGCCCACATCACGCCCGGGTACTACCCCTGGATCCGGACCTCCCCGGGAATGCGAGAGCGCAGCTTCAACGATTTGCTCTGGCAGAATGAGAGTTGCGCCGAGCTTTACATTGGCCGCGGCACGGGGGGGACGAGGAGAACAAGCGCATCTTCGACCAGCCCCACGCGACTGGCGCGGATGTCGAGCATGCGGTCGGGCGGACCTTTTCCTGGGACCGGTTGAACGATCTACGCGCGAACCGGGATGGGGTCACTGCGCCCAGGGGTTATCGCACACCGCAGGAGGAGTCTCGCCAGTACAGACGTCATTACCGGAGTACAGACTTAATTTCGCGAAATCAAGCTAATCCCGGTTCTTGGGTCACTCCACGGTCACGGACTTGGCGAGGTTCCGCGGCTGGTCCACGTCGGTGCCTTTTAGCACGGCCACGTGGTAGGCAAGTAGCTGGAGTGGGATGGTGAAGATCAGGGGGTCGATCAGGTCGTCGGTCTCCGGCAGACGGATGACCGTCAGGTCTTGGGCCTCGGCCAGGGGGACGTGGAAGTCGGCGAAGACGTAGAGCCGGCCGCCCCGGGCGCGGACCTCCTCCAGGTTGGACTTGAGCTTCTCCAGCAGGGTGTTGTTGGGGGCCACCGCCACCACGGGCATGTCCTCGTCGATGAGGGCGAGGGGGCCGTGCTTGAGCTCCCCGGCGGGGTAGGCCTCCGCGTGGATGTAGGAGATCTCCTTGAGCTTGAGGGCCCCCTCCATGGCGATGGGGTACAGCTCGCCGCGCCCCAGGAAGAGGGTGTGCTGCTTGTCGACGAACTGCTCGGCCAGGGACTCGATCTGCCCGTCCAGGGCCAGCACCTCCTCGATCTTGCTCGGCAGCGAGCGCATCAGGTGCACCAGCCGCTCCTCGGTGGACTCGTCCAGACCCTGGGAGCGGCCCAGGGCGGTGGTCAGCAACAGGAGCGCGACCAGCTGGGTGGTGAAGGCCTTGGTGGAGGCGACCCCGATCTCGGGCCCCGCGTGGGTCAAGAGCACCAGGTCCGACTCCCGGACCAGGGAGCTCTCCGGGACGTTGCAGATGGCCAGGGTGGTCGCGTAGCCCGACTGCCTGGCGAGGCGCAGGGCCGCCAGGGTGTCCGCGGTCTCTCCGGACTGGGAGATGGTGACGAACAGGGCGTCCCTGGGGACGACATGGTGGCGGTAGCGGTACTCGCTCGCCACCTCCACGGTACAGGGGAGCTTGGCGATGGACTCGATCCAGTAGCGCGCCACGAGCCCCGCGTGATAGCTGGTCCCGCAGGCGACGATGGTGACCGCCTGGATGCGGGAAAAGAGGTCCGCGGCGGCATTGCCGAAGCTTTCGGTCAACACATGGTTGCCGGCGAGTCGCCCCTCCAGGGTGTCGGCGATGGCGCGGGGCTGCTCGAAGATCTCCTTGAGCATGTAGTGGCGGTAGGGGCCCCGCTCCGCGGAGTCGGCGGAGATCCGGGATTCCTTGATGGGCCGCTCGACATGCTGTCCGCCGCGGTCCCAGATGCGGACCTCCCCACGGGTCAGCTCCGCGATGTCACCCTCCTCCAGGAAGATGAAGCGGTGGGTGACGGGCAGGAGGGCGAAGACGTCCGAGGCGATGAAGTGCTCCTCGAAGCCGACCCCGATCACCAGGGGGCTGCCCTGGCGGGCAGCCACCAGGTGCTCCGGGTCCTGGGCGTCGATGACCCCCAGGGCATAGGCGCCGGTCATGCGCGCGGTGGCCCGGCGAACGGCGTCGACGAGGGGGCGGCCGGCCTCCAGCTCGTCGTAGATGGCATGGACGACCACCTCGGTGTCGGTCTCGGAGGTGAAGCGGTGGCCGTTGGCCAGCTGCTCCTCGCGCAGCAGCTCGTAGTTCTCGATGATGCCGTTGTGCACGATGGCGCATCGGTCCCGGCACACATGGGGGTGGGCATTGCGGGCCGCGGGCTCCCCGTGGGTGGCCCAGCGGGTGTGGGCGATCCCCAGGCTCCCCGGAAGCGGGTGGGCGGTGACCTCCTCCCGGAGCCTCGACACCTTGCCCAGGGTGCGGATGCGATTGAGCTTGCCCGGCGCCTCCAGGACCGCGATGCCGGCGGAGTCGTAGCCCCGATATTCCAGGCGACGGAGCCCTTCGAGCAGGATGGCCGCGACCGGTCTTTGGGCGATGGCGCCGACGATGCCGCACATGGGCTCTTCCCCTGTTCTCGGTTGACTGGGCTGGTATCAGGTCTTGGGCTGCTTGCGGGGCCGCTGCCAGCCGGGGATGGTCACCTGACGGCCCCGGGCGAGGGTGAGCTCCTCGGGGGGCGCGTCGCTGGTGATGACGGAGCCCGCCCCGATGGTGGCTCCGGCACCGACGGTCACCGGGGCCACGAGGGCCGTGTTCGAGCCGATGAAGGCCCCGTCGCCGATCACCGTCCTGAACTTGTTGGCCCCATCGTAGTTGCAGGTGATGGTGCCGGCACCGACGTTGACGCCACGCCCGATCTCCGCGTCACCCACATAGGTCAGGTGGTTGACCTTGCTGCCGGGCCCGACGCGGGACTTCTTGATCTCCACGAAGTTGCCGATGTGGGTGTCGGCATCCAGATGGGCCTCGGGGCGCAGCCGGGCGAAGGGGCCGACACGGGCGCCGGGGCCGATCTGCGCCCCCTCGATGACGCAGTTGGCGAGGATCTCGACCCCCTCGGCGATCACGCTGTCCCGGATCAGGCAGTTGGGGCCGATGCGCACCCCGTCACCGAGGGTCACTCTGCCCTCGACCACCAGGTTGACGTCGATCGTCACGTCCCGGCCGGTCCTCAGGAAGCCGCGGATGTCGATCCGGGCCGGATCCGCCAGGGTGACGCCGCCTCGCATCAGGTCCTCCGCCATGCGCCCCTGATAGTGGCGCTCCAGGGC
>JBAPYD010000002.1:0-1667 GCA_049284555.1 Chromatiaceae bacterium
GGCCCTCGCCGAGCTCCGGGCCGTCGGCGTCGAGAGGGAGCCGGACGGGCTCTCGGAACAGACCTTGTCGCGCCTCGATCGGGTCATCGAGGCCCTGGTGACGGAGATCCTCGCCCCCGGATCGGGCAGCGAGCCATGAGCGGCGCCCTGGATTTCGGCTACGCCCAGGCGCGGGTGCAGGCCCGCTACGCCGCCCTGCCGGGCGAGACCGAGTGGCAGCGCCTCGCGGCGGCCCGGAGTCTGGGGGCCTATCTGGAGGAGGCGCGGGTCGGACCCCTGGGGCCCTGGCTAAAGGGCATCTCCACCGTCAGCGAGGCACACGATGTGGAGCGAGGGATCCGATCCCTCGCCTGGGAGCAGGTGCACGAGGTCGCCCGCTGGGTGCCTCGCGCCTGGGGCCCCGCGGTTCGATGGGTTGCCTGGCTCCCCTACCTCGCCGTCTTCGAGGCGCACGCACGGGCCGACCCGCTCCCCCCTTGGGCGCCTCAGGATGCGCGGCTGCAGGAGGTGCTGGAGGTCCACGGGGCCCCGCCGCACACTCGGCCGTGCCAGCGCGATCTGACGCCCCTCCTGGCCCCGGGGGACTCCGAGCAGATGGAGTCCCGCTGGTTGCAGGGATGGCAGGACCGCTGGCCCGCGTCTGGCCGCAGACACACGCGACCCCTGAGGGCCTTCGGCCACGAGCTGGACGCACACCTCCGGGTCTTCCACCGCGCGAGCCCGGACACCGCTTGGGATCTGCGCCGCCAGCTGAGGGAGCGGCTGCGACTGCGCCTGCACCAGCGCCTCCTGCAGCCGCTCGCGGTCTTCCTCTATCTCGCCCTGGTGCTGCTGGACCTGGAACGGCTGCGGGGCGAGCTGCTGCGCCGCTGCCTCTTCTCGCCCGCGGCCCGAGACGATCGTCGCGCGGAAGCCCGGGATGGGAAGTCGCCCTGATGCTCAGACCGGCCTCCACGCGTTGGTTCGAGGTGCTGTGCCCGCGGGCGCAGAGCGTGCGTACGGTCAATGCGCTGGCGAGCACCGGGGCCATCGAGATCGAGGTGCGTCAGCGTGCACCGAGCGAGATGCCGATGCAGCATCTCGCCGAGGGCCTGCGCGACTATCAGGCCCTGGCCCAGCGGTATGGCCGCTATTGGGCGCGGGGCCGGCTCCGTCACCGGGTCCTCGCGGAGGCCCCCTCGGTGGTCCTGGATCGGGCCCTGACGCTGATCGCGGCCTGGCGCCGCGAGGCGGACCCCCTGATCGACATCCTCCAGGAGAGCGAAGAAGAGCTCACCCGCCTGAAATGGCTGGCCCAGATCATCGAGAAGATCGCCGAGAGCCCCCTGGACTTCGGCGCCGTTGCCCGCAGCGGCCCGGTGCTGGGCACCTTCTGCGCCATCCTGCCGCGGGACGCCAAGCTCACCGTGCCGGACTGGGCCCTGCCGCGCAGCGTGCCCTGGGAGCTGGAGCGCTGCTATATGTTCCTCGGGCCCCGGGACCGCCTGGACCAGCTCAAGCTCCTGGTGCAATCGGCGAAGGGGCGCATCATCGAGCGTCCCCCCTGGCTCACCGGCGGGGCCCGCGACTCGCTCGCCCGTATCCGGGCCCGCCGGGAGTTCCTCTCCACCCGGGTCGTCCACCTCTACGGGGAGCTGGACTCCCTGTTCGAGGACTACGACCTGGAG
>JBAPYD010000003.1:0-2667 GCA_049284555.1 Chromatiaceae bacterium
ATGACGAATCCAATAGCCTGACGTTCGAAGAGGAGGACGACTCGATCGAGGCAGAGGGCATGATTGTCATTGGCGCAAGCCAAGGGCAAGGCGGCAGCGGTCAGGGCCAGGGGCCTGGGGGGCCGGAGCCAGAGGATCTTAGCGCCTGGTTAGTCGATGAAGAGGTGTCGATTCCGCCAGTGGGCGAGACCGCGGAAGAGGCCTTCGAGCTCGAGGCGGAAACCGATGACATCGGCTCGGGCTGCGAGATCGAGGTCGAAGCCGCTGTCACGAATCTGGCATCTTGGGTTATCGAGGGCGAAACCGGAGGCCTCACGATCTCCGGCACGCTGATCGTAGAACCGACCGACGACGACTAATCGTAGCCAGGATTTAGGCGACATACCCCTGCAGGCCGTTGAGACGGGATCGCTCCTCGGCCTGCAAATCAACTCGGTGTCGGGCCGCCGCGGGCGGCCCGACAGTCAGCCGGTTGCCTCGACGTCATCCCAGGGCTTCGTTTCACCGCCTGCCCACGAATGGTGCCCTTTCCTTCGCGTAGTCGGGCTTCAGCCCGACCGGGCCTTGCAGGTGGCGCCGCGCGTCGCGTCGGGCTTGAAGTCCGACCTACCGTGGCTCACCGTTACGCGGCCGCTGAATCGCCGGACGGCGCGTGAATCAGGGGTGCAACCCGCAGGCACTGGGCGCAGGGCCCCACGGTGCCCCGGCGATCCCGAGGGTCCCTGCCGACGCGCGGCCGTTGGTGCCGAATGGACGGGAGGTTCCGCCATTCGCCATCGCCAGGATCGCGGCCGGATCGCATCGGTACGTGCGCGGCGCCACGTGGGTCAGCAGGCCCGTGCGCTTGAACTCGGCCAGGTGGCGGCTGACGGCCTCCTGCGAGGCCCCGAGGATCGCGGCGATGTCCGCGATGGAGGGCAGGTTGACGGCGTCCAGCGGGTCCCCGCCGATGTCGACCAGGAGACGCACCAGGTTGGCCAGCCGCTGGGGCATGGCCCCGGAGCCCAGTACCGCGATCCAGCGATCCGCCCACATCACCTGCTCGTGCCACTTCGCCATCAGGCCGTTGAGCAGGCGCGGGTTACGCTCGTGGAGCGACTCCACCGTCGGCGTCGCGATCCGGCACAGGCTCGTGGTGCGCAGGGTCGTGGCGGTGTGGTCATAGGGCCGGCCCGCCAGCACCTCGAGCCCGAGCGTCGCGCCCCGGCCCAGCAGCCGCACGATCCGCTCCTCCCGACCCGGTATCTCCATGACGAGCTTGACCAGCCCGACGCGGACCGTGAAGACGCTGGCGCCGGGATCGCCGGTGGAATAGATGACGCTGCCGCGCCGAAGCACCCCGCTGCAGATCTCCTTGCTTACCTGCCCCAGCTCGGCGCTCCCGAGGTCGGCAAACAGGGCCGACGGCCTCAGTCCGCAGTGCTGGCAGTCCGCTTCGGCGACCCGAATGAACTGGCCGCAGGCACCGTTCTCGTCCAGTTCCGTGATTACTTCCGCTTTCCGCATGACAGCTTCCGAGTGGTCCAGTCGGCGAGGATCCGCTCTTCCAGGGTACCGTGGAAGGTCGCCTCGCGCGGGAGGTAAAAATCTGTGTCTTAGGTCACAGGATAACAGCCAATCATGAAACGCAGATCACGGAAACGGTGTCTAGGCGACTGCCGGCCCCTATGGCCTGATGGGCGACCGCGGGCAGCGGGGCCCAGGGGAAGTTGACGTCCCGCGCGAGGGCCCGCCCGTTCCCTGGGCGGGCCCCGGCTCAATCGTCCCAGCGCCCCACCCCGGGGATCCGCACGTCGTCCTCGTTGAAGCGGCCCTGGTCGGCCCCGCCGTGGCAGGTCTCGCAGCGGCTGAAGCTCTGGACTCCCGGGTTGTCGCGCACCAGGCGCAGGGGGACCTCATCGTGCTTGCGCTGGAAGTAGAGGGTCTCGGTGATGCGGGGCGGCCCGTTGCCCTGGTTGGGCGCCACGGCAAAGGCGCGGGAGCGCAGCCGCTTGTTCTCATCGGCGCTGTTGGCGACGAGGTAACCGACGATCCGATCCGTTGTGGCGGCGTCCAGGGTGGCGTCGTCCCCGTAGTGGTTGGCGAGGTCACCCATGACCCGACGCCAGCCGTCCGCGGGGAGGAGGCCGGGGGGATAGGCCATATGACAGGCGCCGCACTCGGCGCGGTAGTCCGGGTCGGTGGCGGGATCCAGGTCCCGGCCCTCGGCGGACCAGCCGTAGCCTCCGCGGCCCTCGTGACGGTCGTCGTCGTCGTCGTGGTCATGGTCGCCGAGGGCGATCCCGGCCGTTGCCAGGGCCAGGACGAGGGCGCCCAGGGCGCCGATCAGTCGTGTCTTCATGGTGCTCTCTCGATATAGATGGGATGGTGGGTAGCGCTGACTTGTTGCGCTTGCCGTGCGGGCCAAGGAGGGCGCGAGTTGATCGAATGCCAGGAGGGCATGTGATCAGCGTCGCCTCAGCGGGACTCGATCAGGCGCACGAAGTCGCCCTTCTCCTGGGGGGTGCAATCACGCCCCAGGGTCCAGCGGCAGTTGCGGCCGAGCCAGCGCTCGGTCTTCTCGGGATCTGACAGCCGCTTCGGGTTGACCGAGACCGCCAGGGGCTCGATGGCCTTTCCGGTGGTGGCATGGCGCCCGGCCTTGGTGAGGTCCGTGCCGTGGCAGGT
>JBAPYD010000004.1:0-8200 GCA_049284555.1 Chromatiaceae bacterium
GACGGTTGGCGATGCTACTGCAAATGGCCGCGCGGGGATATGTCGGGGGGGCGCGGCCACCCCGCCACCGCGCATGGGGCGGCCGACAGGGGCCCTCAGAATGCGGAATCGCATATCACTGATGTCCCCTTTTCTTGGACAAGGCTTGGACACATGCTCTCGGACCACCACGTTACACTCGCGGCAGATTGCAGCCGAGCGGCGGTCGCCAGTGGAGACGGGTCAGACCTGGCTCGCGTGCCCTAAACATGTTCAGGACGATGGGGGTTGTCGGATGCCAGAATGCGAACAGAATGTTGTGGTCGGGCGATCGCTGGGGGGCATCGAGGCGTGAGCGATAAGGCGCAGGGCGATACACCAACCTATCGCATTGGGGCCGTGTCGCGTCTGACCGGCGTGCCTGCGGATACCCTGCGGGTGTGGGAGCGCCGTTACGCCGTGGTAACCCCCCATCGCGCCGAGTCCGGCACGCGGCTCTACGGCCCCGAGGACGTGGGCCGCCTGACGCTGATCAAGCGGCTCGTCGATCGGGGCGACGCGATCAGCAGTGTCGCCATGTTGACACTCGCCCAGTTGCGCGACCGGGTCAGCGGGGCGGATCTGCCGGAGGCCGACGAAGGGACTGGGCGGCCCTGTCGGGTGGCGGTGGTCGGCGCCGCCTTGTCGGACCGCCTGCGTCGCGAGGCTCACGCCCTGGAAGGCCTCGATTTGGTCGGGCTCTACGAGGGACCCGAGCAGTTCCGTGCCTCGGTCCGTGACCTGGCGCCGGATCTCGTGCTGTTCGACTACCCCACGGTGCACCCGGATCAGACCCGGGAGGTGGCCAATCTGCTGGCGTACTCGGGGGCGACCAGGGGCCTTCTGATCTACGGTTTCGCCGCCCGGGCCACCCTCGAGCGACTCGATGCCCGCCGCATCTTCACCAAGCGGGCCCCGGTGGACGCCACGGAGCTGCGCCGCTGGTGTCTCACCCTGCACCAAGGGTCGCGAACGACGCCTGCAACAGGGGGAAGGGATGGCTCGGAGGCGTCCGAAGTCGACATCGCTCTTCCAATCCCGGTGCGGCGCTTTACGGATCGGGAGCTGGCGCAGATCGCGACGGCCTCGACCACGGTCCGTTGCGAGTGCCCCCACCATCTGGTGGACCTGGTATCCGCGCTGGCCGCCTTCGAGTCCTATAGCGAGGAGTGCGAGAATCGACATGCGGATGATGCGGCCCTCCACGCCTTCCTGAACGCATCCAGTGCGCGAGCGCGCTCGATCATGGAGACGGCCTTGGCCAGGGTGGTTGCCGCTGAAGGGATCGCGTCGGAGCCCGACAACGACGAAATCTAATCGAAGGTATGTCCGGGTCTCGGGGCGCTTGGGTCGCGGCACGGCGCGTCCAGTAAACCATCGTTCTCGTTTCGTTTTGCCGCTCGAAGCTGGCGGGTCATCCCACGTACGCACGGGGCGCGTCGACGAAGTCAACCCGCTGCCCGGCTGAGCCCTTCGAGATAGCCGGCGAGGGCGTCCATCAGCATCTGCACCGCCATCATGATGAGTAGCATGCCCATCAGCCGAGCCAGGGCTCGCAGGGTGCGGCGCCCCAGACGCTCCATGAGGAGGCCGGAGGCGAGCAGGATGGCGGCGCTGAGTGCCCAGGCTCCCGTCAGGGCCAGCCACCAGTCGACCAGCCGCTCCGGCTCGCGGCTGACCAAGAGGAGCAGGGCGGCGACCGCCGAGGGGCCCGCCACCATGGGAACGGCCAGGGGCACGATGAAGGGCTCTTCCTCCCCCGAGATCGGAGACCCGCTGTCGGGCGCCGGGAAGACCATGCGCAGGGCGATGATGAAGAGCACCACCCCGCCGGCGATTCCAAGGGCCGGCTCCTTCAGTCCGAGGTAGCCGAGCAGGGAGTTTCCGGCCACGAGGAAGCCGATCAGCACCAGGTAGGCGATGACGAGCTCCCGGGCGATCACCCGTAGCCGCCGCTCCCGGGGGCAGTGGGCCAACAGGGCATGGAAGATCGGGATGTTCCCGATCGGATCCAT
Source organism: Chromatiaceae bacterium (assembly GCA_049284555.1). Taxonomy (GTDB): domain Bacteria; phylum Pseudomonadota; class Gammaproteobacteria; order Chromatiales; family Chromatiaceae; genus Thiodictyon. Next base: position 2,034 of record JBAPYD010000004.1, read on the forward strand.
GATGATGAGGAGCAGGATCGTCGCGGATGGGAGGTCCAATGCCGATCTCCTGTGGGCCGCCCCCGTCTGGGGGCGGCGGCACGAGCGCGTCGCCGATCCCACGATCGGGACGATGTGGGTTGGTCATTCCAGGGACGTCTTGAGACCAAATCCTCAGATCCCGAGGTTACACTAAGGTCCAGGATTTTCCGCCGTAACGGGTCCCCATGACCTCCGATCCCAATACCCCCCCGGAAGCCCTATGATCTCCCTGCTGGACTACGGTGCGGGCAATGTCCGCAGCCTGCGCAACGCCATCCACGCCCTCGGGTTCTCACTCACCGAGATCGAGCGGCCCGACGACATCCTCAAGGCGGAACGGCTCATCTTCCCGGGGGTCGGCGCCTTCGGGGCCGCCATGGAGCGGTTGCACCGGCTGGGCTATGTGGAGCCCCTGAAGGCCTATCTCGCCGCGGGTCGCCCCTATCTTGGCATCTGCATCGGCCTGCAGACGTTGTTCGAGGGGAGCGAGGAATCCCCCGGCGTGCCCGGTCTGGGGCTGATCCCGGGCGTGATCCGCCGCTTCGACATCAGCGGGCTCTCGGTCCCCCACATGGGCTGGAATGACGTTCGGCTGGAGCGGCCGTCGCCCCTCTTCGCCGACTACCAGGGCGAGAAGCTCTATTTCGTCCACTCGTACCACGCGGAGCCGGGTCCCGGTAACGACGACTGGCGGCTCGCCCTGACCGATTACGGCAAACCCTTTCTCAGCGCCGTCCAGCGGGGTCGGGTGGCGGCGGTGCAATTCCACCCGGAGAAGAGCGGGGCCGCGGGCCTGAGGCTCCTGCGGCACTTCCTGGTGGGCGAGGATGGGATCCCTGCGGGGATGCCAGCGGGCGGGGAGGCGGGTCCGACCCGCTTCGCCCGGCGCATCATCGCCTGCCTGGACGTGCGCACCAACGACCAAGGGGACCTGGTGGTCACCAAGGGCGACCAGTACGACGTGCGCGAGCGGGGCGAGGTGCGCAACCTCGGAAAGCCCGTGGACCTCGCCCGGCGCTACTTCGAGGAGGGGGCCGACGAGATCACCTTCCTCAATATCACCGCCTTCCGGGACTTCCCCCTGGCGGATCAGCCCATGCTGGAGGTCTTGCGCCGGACCTCGCAACGGGTCTTCGTTCCGCTGACCATCGGCGGTGGTATTCGTGCCTTCACCGATGGTGCCGGCCGCCACTACTCGGCCCTGGACGTGGCGGATGAGTACTTCCGCTCCGGTGCGGACAAGATCTCCATCGGCTCGGACGCGGTGGAGACGGTGGAGGCCTACCGCGCACGGGGCGGACGCTCGGGAGGCAAGGATGGGCACAGCGCCATCGAGCAGATCGCGAAGGTCTATGGGAATCAGGCCGTGGTGATCTCGGTGGATCCGCGCCGGGTCTATGTCGATGCGCCGAGCGCCACCCCGCACGTCACGGTGGAGACCCGGACGCCGGGACCCAGAGGCGAGCGGTTCTGCTGGTTCCAGTGCACGGTCAAGGGCGGCAGGGAAGGGCGGGACGTGGACGCGGTCGAGCTCGCGCGCGCCTGCGAGGATCTCGGTGCTGGCGAGATATTGCTCAACAGCATCGATCGGGACGGGACCGGGCTGGGTTTCGATCTGGAGCTGATCCGGGCCGTGAGCGAGGCGGTGACCATTCCCGTCATCGCCTCCAGCGGGGCGGGGCGGGTCGAGCACTTCGGCGAGGTCTTCTCCGCCACCCGCGCGGAGGCGGCCCTGGCGGCCGGCATCTTCCATCGCCGGGAGGTGCCGATCCGCGCGGTCAAGGAATACCTGCGGGGGCAGGGGGTGGAGGTCCGTCTGTGATGAGGCCCCTGGTCCCTGCCTCGGTCCCCACCTCGGTCCCCGGTGACCTGGTGGCCTATTCGTTCTCTAGGAGGGGCGATCATTGAGTTGGTTGATGCCCCGCGGGCCCCGACTGGTGCTGACGGGCGTCCTGCTGGCGATGGCTCCCCTGTTCCTGGGGCTTACGGGTTGCGCCACGAGCGGCTTGGGTCTTGGTCTGGGCGGAAGCAGGCTGCCGGATGGGCTCCGCCGGGATCAACTCGTGTCCATGGTGTCTTCCTGTCATCTCCTCAGGGTCGGGCAGAACCTGGACAATCGGGTGACTGACGCCACCGTGGTCTCCGCTGTCGATCAATTCGGGTTGTCCTTCGAGGAGGTGATCAAGCGCGCCAATCAACTGGTCCTGCGCTATCAGACGGATGGGCCGGCCTTGGCTGCGCGCGCCACGCAAGCCTGCGGCGACCTTGCCCTCCTGACCGGCGTGCGTCCGGCCCTGGTGCGCCTCGAAGACAGTGGGCGACCGCGGGCCGTCTGGTTGCGCCTGGATGGCCCGGAGATCACCGAGGGGTTCGCCGATCGGGTCATTCGGGAGCTTCGGGACAAGAAGGCGGTGGGGCTCATCATCAACAGTCCCGGTGGCTCGGTGCACGAGGCCCGCAAGCTCGGGCGCTACCTGCGCGCGAATGGCCTGCGGGCGGCGGTCGATCAGGCGTGCGTATCCGCGTGTATCGATGTCCTCGCGGGGGGTTCCGAGCGCTACGCCCTGCGCGGTGCCAGGCTCGGCATCCACCAGAGTCGCGTGCCGTCACGCTACAGCAGTCATGAGGGGGGGCAGCTCTACGTGGCCGACTCCTTCCGCTATCTCAGGGAGATGGGCGTGGATGCCGACGTGGCCATCGCCGCCGCCTCGGTGCCCAATGACAAGCTGCTGCTCATTCCACTCGCCGACGCCCTGGAGACCCAGCTCATCACCGCGGTGGTGGATCGCCTCTAGTCTCCGCGGCCCGTCCAGTGGGAATGAGGGCAGCGTCCGCAGCGCAGAACGTGACCGAGTGCAAGGTTTTTCGGATCAAGGGGCCTTGACAGCCATCGCCCCTTGTGAGTTGTGCACAGGGTGTCTTGGTCAGTCAGTCGAGGCCGCCGTGCTCCGCCATCGAATCCGACTCCTTGAAAAGCTCGCAATGCATTGTTCCGATTAGAGAAAAAGCGGCGCGTTTGGCGGGTTCCGCTGAAATTGCCAAGGCTTGGTACAACTTTCCGATCGGTGTCGGCGAAAGACTCACAGAGTTATCCACAGATTGCCCGCAGACCGAGGCGCCCTTAGGCGACCCGGTTCAATCGTCTGCTCCGCTATAATCCGGACATCCGCCGGGAAGCCCGCGGCGCGGCCCGCGGGAAGCTCCGGAGCCGTTCGCCCGATACCCGCTCCCTTGAGTATGCGCCCTTGAGCGAGCCCGTCTCGACCTCGCGATTGATCCGCATCGTCCTGGCCCTCGGGCTCGGCCTACTCGTGCTGCTGTTCCTTTGGGGTCTCCTAATCCTGACGGAGACCGGTTTGAGTGTCTGGGACCGCCTGGACCGGGGACCGGATTGGTTTTTCTGGCTCTACGTGGCCGGATTCGCCGGCATCACCGGTATCGGTGCCTATCTGCTCTGGCGGCTCCTGCGGCCCCGCCGGCGCCTTCAGAAGGCCGGGGGGGGCGCCGCGCCCAGGTCGATCACGCGCGAGTCCATCGAGGAGCGCATCCGCGCGGGCCAGGAGCAGGGACTGGATCTCGCCGAGGTGCGCAGGGAGCTGGCGCTCCTGCAGCAGCGCAAGGAGGCGGGCAAGATCCAGGTCAGCTTCTTCGGGGAGATCAGCTGCGGCAAGTCGTCCCTGATCAAGGCCCTGCTCCCGGGGGCCGAGCTCGAGATCAACGCGCGCGGGGGCACCACCCGGGAGGTACGCGACTATCACTGGCGTAGCGCCGGCGGAGACGAGCTGATCCTGACCGATATGCCCGGGACCAACGAGGTCGGGGTGGGGCTTGACGCCATGTCGCGGGACGAGGCCCTGCGCTCCCACGTGGTCGTCTACGTCTGCGAGGGCGATCTGACCCGCAGCCAGCATGACGACCTCCAGTCCCTGATCGAGCTGGGCAAGCCCTGCATCGTGGCGCTGAACAAGACCGACCGCTATCGGCACGAGGAGCTCTCCCAGCTGCTCGATCGAATCCAGTCGCGCCTGGGGGGACGGACCCGCGTCGATCTGGTGGCCGTTCAGGCCGGGGGCCAGCGGGAGGCCCTGCTGGTGCACCCCGACGGCAGGGAGGAGACGGTGGTTCGGGACTTGCCGCCCCGGGTGGACCAACTCGCAGAGGCCCTCCAGCGGCACCTCGACACGGACCCGCAGGTGCTGGATCAGCTACGCGATGCCAGCGTCTTCGTGCTGGTGGACCGGCGCCTCGACGAGGCCCAGGCGAGCTTCCGTCGCGAGCGGGCCCAGGCCATCACCACCAGCTATTCCCGCAAGGCCATGATCGGTGCCATGGCGGCCATCACCCCCGGGTCCGATCTGGTCATCCAGGGCTACCTGGGGGTGTCCATGGTCAAGGAGCTCGCGGCCCTCTACCAGGTCCCGGTGCGCCAGATGGACACGGACGTGTTTCTCAAGCTGATCCAGAAGAAGGTGGCCCGAACCACCGCGATCATGCTGGCGGTGGCGGGCAACGCGTTGAAGTCCTTCCCGGGCCTCGGCACCCTCGCCGGGGGCATTGCCCACGCGGCGGCCTACGGTATGATCTTCGATGCCCTGGGTCGTGCCCTGGCCCAGTCGCTGGAAACCCGGGGAGACCTGCGGCCCGCCCAGGCGGCCCAAGTATTCGAGGAACGGCTGAGTGAAGATCTCGAAGCGTCTGCCCGGCGTTTTGCAAGACTTGCCCTGGAGCTCCGTCGGGAAGGGCGGCCCAGAGAAAAGTCTCAAGCCGGCTGATGGGGACGACCATCTGGCCCTGGCCCGGGAGAGCCTCCGGGAGCTGGTCCACGACGACCGCATCCCCAGCGAGGTCCGCAACGCCCTGGCCGAGGATTACGAGCAGGTGGAGGCCATGCTCGACAAGCTCGAGCAAGGCCACATCCATATCGCCGCCTTCGGGCGGGTAAGTGTCGGCAAGTCCGCGACCCTGAATGCCCTCCTCGGCGCCCCCCGCTTCAGCACCAGTCCCCTGCACGGGGAAACCAAGGCCGCCCAGATGGGCCAGTGGGAGGAGAACGATGCCGGGGGCGTCTTCCTCATCGACACCCCGGGGCTCAACGAGGTGGCGGGCGAGGCCCGGGAGGCCCTGGCCCATGAGGTGGCGGCCCGCTCGGACCTGGTGCTCTTCATCTGCGACGGGGACCTCACCGAGACCGAGATCCGCGCCCTTCGGGTGCTAGCCAGCCACCACCGCCCCATCATCCTGGTCTTCAACAAGATCGACCGCTACACCAAGGAAGAGCGGGCCGTTCTGACCCAGTCCATCACCCGCCATACCGCCGGCTTCGTCGATCCCCGAAACGTGGTGGCCATCAGCGCCATGCCCGCCGAGCGCCTGGTGATCCTGGTGGACGAGCACGGCAACGAGACCGAGACCCTCCGCCAGCCCAAGCCGGACATCGGGGCCTTGAAGGAGCGGCTGTGGACCCTGTTGGAGTCCGAGGGAAAGACCCTGGCGGCCCTCAACGCCTCCATGTTCGCCATCGATCTCAGCGACCAGGTGGGCCGGCGCATCCTCAAGGCCAAGCGGGTGCTCGGCGCCCGGCTGATCCGCAGCTACTGCATCGCCAAGGGAGTGGCGGTGGCCTTCAATCCGATCCCGGTGGCGGATCTCTTCGCGGCGGCGGCCCTGGACGTCGGGATGGTGGTCCATCTCTCCAAGCTCTACGGTCTGCCCCTGTCGCGGTACGAGGCCGGGAACCTGGTCAAGACCATCGGGACGCAGCTCGCCATCCTCATGGGCACGGTCTGGGCGGTGAACCTGGTCTCCAGTGCCATGAAGCTGGGCACGGGCGGGCTCTCCACGGTGCTCACCGGCACCGCCCAGGGTGCGGTGGCCTACTACAGCACCTACGTGGTCGGCCAGGCGGCCGAGTCCTTCCTGGCCCATGGCAAGTCCTGGGGGGAGACGGGGCCCAAGCAGGTCATCCGGGACATCCTGGACAGCATCGACCGGGACTCCATCCTGGCCCAGGCGCGGGCGGACATCGCGGGGCGGCTACGCTCGGCTTGAGTGCGGGATCTGTCCGCGAATGAACGCGAATAAACGCGAATGAATCAAAAGAGACGGGAGATACCGCTGGTTGGAGCCTCGATGGCTCTCGCGACTTC
>JBAPYD010000005.1:0-1700 GCA_049284555.1 Chromatiaceae bacterium
AGTTGGCCTTCCGCCCGAGCGGCGGCGCCGCGCTTCACAGGCCGCCCGGAATCCGTCGAGCCCGAGGATGCTCAAGACTCGTCGGAAGTTGTAGCAGTGGACCAAAAGGGCCAGCTCTCCCTGGACCTTCTCCAGGCCGCGGACCAGGAAGTGATCCCAGCCCATCCAGCGCTTGAGGGTGCCGAAGGGGTGCTCGCAGAGCGCCGCTCGCGCGCGCATTGCCTCGGGGCGCTCGGCCATGCGCGCGCGATGGACTTCGACCACATCGGCCAGCTCCGAGCGGTAGATCTGCCGGTAGGGGGTCTTCTCGGGCAGGCACAGTTTCGCAAGCGGACAGCCTTCGCAGCGCCCGGCCCTGGCGGCGTAGCGCTTGAGGGTCTTGCCGTTGCGCGCGACTTCGCCGTAGGGGTGCAGGACCTCGCCGCCCGGACAGATGTGGACGTTTGGCCCGGGCAGGTAGTGAAAGGCGCTCGCGGGCAGGCGTCCGGCGTCGCGCACGGCGCGCTCGGTATCGGGGATGGGGACGTAGGGGAGGAGTCCGGCGCGCTCGCAGGCGGCAATATCGTCTTCTTTCCAATAGCCGGCGTCGGCGAAGACCTCCGCCTCCTGGATCCCCAGCTCGCTCTTGGCGGCCTCGGCCATCGGGGCAAGCTGACCGACGTCGTTGCCGGCCGAGGTCGCTTCTGCGACGACGATGAGCTTGTGTTTGTCGTCGACCATGCTCTGGACGTTGTAGCCGACGGTGGACTTGCCGTGCTTCTTGAGCCGGCGGGCGTCGGGGTCGGTGCGCGAGATCTGCGTCTCGCCGTTGTCTTTCAGCTCGGCGATCTGCGCGGCCTTGGCCGCCTGGCGGGCGGTGAGCTCGTCGAGCTTGGCGGATACCGCGCCCCTCGGTGCCGCCTCGGCGTCCTCGCGGGTGTCGGCGAGGTCGAGCTCTTGGTGGTACCGGGCGATCTCGCGCTCGAGGGCGGCGTGCTCGCGCTCCAGCTGGGTCAGGGTCTTGACGCTCGCGTTGCCGGCGTTGGCGTTGAAGTGGCTGCCGTCGATGCCGAGGCGCTCCCCGCCGACCAGATCAAGCTCGCGGCACAGCAGGACGAACTCGCGGTTGGCCGCCTTGAGCGCCTTGGCGTTGGTGCGGCGGAACTCGGCGATGGTGCGGTAGCCCGGGCGCAGGCCCTCCAGGAGCCAGATGATTTCCAGGTTGCGCTCGGCTTCGGCTTGCAGCCGGCGGCTGGAGCGGATGCGGTGCAGATACCCGTAGAGGTAGAGCTTGAGCAGGTGGGCGGGCGCGTAGGCCGGCTGCCCCGGCGTGAGCCCGCCCTCGGCATGGCGGAAGCCGAGCGCCGCAAGGTCGAGGGTGTCGACGTAGATGTCGATGGCTCGCGCCAGGCTGTCCTCGCTCACGTAGTCGTCCACGCTCGGGGGCAAGAGCATCGCCTGGCGGCGGTTCAGTCCCAATTTGTAGCGGCGCTCGCACATCGCGGGGGCTCCGCCGCGCTGCCCGCGCGGCTCGGTGGGTTCAGGGTCGGTGCCTATTCTACCAGTCCGCCCCTATCGGTGCAGCAGCGGTGGAATTCTTGCCCAGTCTCAAGGCGCTATCACGACGGCGACCCGGCCACGGTGAAGCATCTGAGCCATCCCGCCAACCGCCACTTCATGCTGTGCGATCTGCACGATCTGATCAGTCTGCGGAGCCGCGT
>JBAPYD010000006.1:0-4320 GCA_049284555.1 Chromatiaceae bacterium
CAGACCACGTCGTACTGGCACACCAGGCCCCGCTGGCCGGTGCTGTTGTTGACGAACATCCGCGCCACCGACGCCTTGCCGCCGGAGACCAGGTGCGCGTAGGGCGAGACCTGCTGGAACAGGTGGCTCTTGCCGGTGCCGCGCGGTCCCAGCTCCACCGCGTTGTAGTTGTTCTCGACGAACGGGATCATGCGCAGCAACATCACGTCACGGGTGCGCGGCGGCAGGCTCTCGGGCTCCAGCCCGATGCTGCGCAACAGAAAGTCCCGCCATTCGGCGAAGGTGAAGAGCGCGCGTCCTCGCGCCATCGTCTCCAGTGCATCGCGCTTGGAGAGCTGGATCTCCCGCAGGGATTCGATGCCGAAGGGCCGCCCGCCCTTTTCCTCCGCGATGCTGGGGTCGTAGCTCAGATCCACCTCGGCGTAGAAGCCGCCCGTGAGCATCCGCTCGTGGGCGTGGACCATGGCATCGGGGATCCGCACGTCCTTGAGGCGCAGGCTCGGCAGCTCGGCCACGAAGCAGTCGTTCTTCGCATCCAGGCGGGCCGTGATCAGGTCGATCAGCTTGACCCGCCCCTGGTCCTTGGCGCGGGCCTTGAACAGCTCCTCCTCCCCGGCTCGCACCGTGCGGCTCTCCAACTGGCGCTGCACGATGTCCAGGCCTTCCTGGATCTCCGACTCGTCGGTGCTGGAGCAATAGCGCCCGAGCAGGAACTCGGCGACATAGGTCGGCACCGGATACTGGCCCTTGAACCGGCGCACCAGGTCCTTGCGGACGATGAACCCGTCAAAGGCCCGGGCGGCGATCTGGTCGAGCGCGTCGAGCTGCATGGATCAATCTCCCCCGATGCTCACCGGCGCTGGGCCCCTACTTCCACTGTGGATTGTTCAGTCCTGAGCCAGCTTCAGGCCGAACGGCACGAAGGGCCGAAAATCGTCCGTGTTCAGGGTCAACAGGGTCGCGTTGGCGCGGATGGCCACCGCGGCGATGAGCGCATCCGTCTTCAGCGTGCGGCGGCGCCCCGCCTTGTTGTAAAGCCCTGCGGCAACCTGTGCGCTCTCCTGATCGATGGCGAGGATGTTTCCGCGCACAAATGCCAGGGCCAGGGAGACCTCCTCGTCATCCACCGGACCAATCAGAAACTCGTACCAGGCCACGGCCGAGACCCCGGCCTCCTCGCCCGCCGCGACCCGCGTGATGACAGAGTGTCCATCCTTGGCTAGAAAGGGGAGAGCAATCAACGCGTTGGTATCGAAATGGATCATCCTTGCGGGGTCGTGCGGCGTAGATCGTCCTCATGGCGCAGGGCGCGCAGCGCCTCGATAGCGCGCTCTGTCTCTTCGCGACTGCGCGGTGCCGGGTGGGTCCGATAGTGCTCCACGACCTCCGCGGGGCTCGGCACTGCCGGTTCCCCGGAAGCAACGGCGATTCGGACCGACCGGCGAATGACCTCCGCCTGTGAGACCCCCCAGGCCGCGGAAAGTCGCCGGATCAACTGAGCGGTCTCGGTGTCCAGGGCGTAGGTGGAGCGAACGGACATGGTGCCCATGAGGATGCAGGAACTAATGGTATGGTATGTCGTGATGGTAGATCGCCGGCAAGACATCGATCAAGCGCAGAGAGATCGAAAACGGCGAGCCCCGCCGGTTCGTCGCTCATTCAGGCCCGATCAGCAAGGGCAGCTTGGCCACCACCTGGCCCTCGCGCAGGACGACGAGCAAGGCCGATGTTCCCGCGAGTGAATCGTCCTCCACGACTAGGGATACCCTGCCGTCCGCGTCCGGGGCCTTCGGCCCATGGCCTGGCCCGAGCAGGGTTGAGCCCGCGTCCGCCGGTTTGGTACGGATGTCCAGCACGGTCCCGGCGTAGCCGCCCTGGAGCTGAACACGTAGGCGAAGGCCCTTCCACTCCGCGCTGCCGACCTGAACCGCCTCCACCGGTGGCTGGCACGCAGTGACCGTCAGGACCGGGGTCAGGGCCTCCTGAAGGCTCAGTCCACCGTGGGCATATTCGAATCCCTGGATGAAGGTGGACACCCCCGGGGCACTGGCAAACCCATGACCGCCGCCTCAGAACCAGGGAAGCTCCTGGCAGACATCGTGGACGCCGGGCTGGAGGACCGCACAGCGGGACCAGCGGGATTGCGCAAGGTGGCCAGGCAGATTGACCTTGGGGAGTCCCCCGGGCAGCAGCAGCCAGCCGTGGTCGGTGAGCAGCACTGCCCGGCGCCAGCCGGCCTGGAGCAGGTCGCGCACCCGCAGGGCCACCGCCCGTAGCTCCTCCTCGATCCGCCAGGCGAGTCGCGCTCCTTGGGCGTGTCCGTCGTGGTCGAAGGTGCCGGCCTCGGTCCAGGCCGCCCCGGCAGGGTCACCCATCGCTGCCGGATCGAGCCAGCTCCACCCGCGGGCGGCGAGCAGGTTGCGGAAGCCCTGCGTGGTCAGGTTCTTGCCGCTCTCCGCGAGCTGGGGCTCGAAGCCCTCGGGCAGGCGGCTCCCGATCAAGGCGTCCGCCAGCGGGAGCCACGCCGGCTTCGCCGTGGCGGTGATCGTCGGCAGGGCCGACCATCTTGTGGCGACCGACACGTCGAGATCGCGCTCCCGGAGCAGACGAGCTAGCTCCAACCCCAAGTCGCAGCGCAGCCCGTCCACGAAGACCAGCACCGTCCCGAACGCCGGCTCGAATCGCTGGACCTGCGCAGGTCCGGCCATGGGATAGGTCGTGGGCCAGCCCTGGACGCGTTCGGCCAGCTTCTCCAACCACGGCAGATACACCGCCCTTAGCGCCGCCTGCACGGCCTCCACGTCCGGTGCGTCACGCACCGCGGCATAGGCTCGCCAGGCGGAGCTGTCCACCAGCCAGCCGCGCTCCAGATAGGCCGCGGCCAGCCCGTCCCAGTCGTTTCCTGCGAGACCCGCGGCGATACCCTCGGCGAGCGTCCGCAGGTGCACCGCTGCGCGAGCTAGTGGGGCCTCGCCCAGCTCGGCCCAAAGCGTGTCCGCACGGCGAACATGCTGCTCACAGAGCTGCCCGAGCCGTTTAAGTGCTTCGGCCCGCTGCAACCCGGCGAGGCCCTTGAGACCGGTGCGTAGGCGGTCCTCGTCCTGGCGGTTGGTGACCGGCATCCGATCGTTGCCCAAATCCAAAAGGTCCTTCGGCTGCACCAGGTCCAGCGCCTGGCGCACACCGGCAAACGCCTTGGGCGCCTCGCGGTAGCGCTTCCAGACCTGCTCCCAGACACCGCCACCCGTTACCAGCCGCTCGACGGCGGTGATGACGCCGTCCTTGTCCGGGTCCAGGCTGAAGGTCCCCTTGGCCAGGGACTTGAACGCGGTCCAGCGCTCCGCCGGCCACTTGTCATGCGCGCCGTCCCCCGAGGCGATCCACTCCAGAAGCAGACCGATGGGATCACCCGCCGCCAGCCCATGGAAATCGGCCGCCTCCAGGCGCCGGCCCCTGAGGCTATCGAGGTTGGCCCGCAGCACCTGGGCCAGCTGGTCGCTCACCGCCTCCAGGGTCGCCCGATCGCGGGCGAGATCGAGTCCGAGCCCGCCCTCCTCCGAGGACAGGAACGCTGACGGCGTCCAGTCCTTGCCGTTGAGCTGACTCCAGAACTGCCCCTGGAACTGGAGCGCGAACAGGTGACGCGCGGCCTCGGGGAAGCCAGCGGCGCCGCGGAAGGCATGCCTCGCGACACCTGGCAGATACACGACCGGCGTCTGTTGCCACTCGCGGCGGGCGAGCTGGTAACGCAGCCAGGTGGCCGGCCCTACGTGCTCGTCCGCGATCTCCGGGGCCAGGGTCAGCAGTTCGGGCATGGCGTCGCGCAGCAGCGGGATCACCTTGGACCAAAGCCGTTCCCCATCGGTCCACAACACCACGGCCGGGGCGGCCAGATCATGGCGGTTGTAGATCGCCGCCTTGCGCAAGCTGTCGATCAGGCGATCGAGGATGGATTCACTCATGGCCGCAGGGAACACTCTGTCGGCTCTCGTCGGCAACTCCCCCAGGGCCTAGTGCTGCGCGGCGCTGGGGGCACATTTCAGGCTCGGCTCAACACCGGCGATGCCATCGAAGTCCCGGTCGTTGTGCACCAGCACCAGACCATGCTCGATGGCGAGACGCGCGATCAGGCAGTCCAATGTGGAGCGCACGGTGATGCCACTCGCGCGGCAGCGCCGATAGAGATCCGCCGCCTCCGCATAGGTCCCGACCGGATCGAGCGGGTGCCAGAAGGTTAGCGAGCCCAGGTGGCTACGCAGTTGCTCGAAGTCAACCTGCCCCCGCGCGCCCTGCAGCACCTCCTGGTAGATCACCCCGGCG
>JBAPYD010000007.1:0-5983 GCA_049284555.1 Chromatiaceae bacterium
CGGGCTTGCCGCTGCGGCTCGGACTCGGTCGCCTCCTCGGACCCGTTGCCCACGAGCGCGGTTGCCAGGATGCGGGCCACCCGCTGGGCCTCGGGTATGGCCCGCAGCATCGGCTCGGCGGGAGAGAAGCGCCAGGGGCGGACGTGGGGCCAGAGCACCAGATAGGAGGTCCGCGTCCTTGGGGCCAGGGTCAGCGGGATGTCCCCGTTGCCGTCGCCGTAGTCCCGCAGGGCCGCCCCGACGACCTTGGTGTAGGGCAGGTTGATGGTCATGGGGATGGCCACCCCGAAGCGCATCACCACGCGGCGGTTCGTGATGGTGTAGAGGGTTGAGCGAGCCATGGCCCGGGCCAGCAGGGTGAGCAGCCCGATGGCGAGGGCGGCGGCCAGCACGAGCCAGAAGGCGGACGCGACGGGGTCACTTCCCGCGTGGATGTCCCACAGGATGGTCCAGCCAACCAGGAGCAGGAAATAGCCGGCGACCTTCCGCACGTGGAAGGCGCGCCGTGCCAGGACGTCCCAGCGGGGGGACCCTTGCCACAGGATCTCCTCACCGGATGGGAGCCGTTCGGGGAGGCCCGGAACGGGCTCGTATTCGTACTCGGTGACCGCCGTGTGACGGAGGCGTCCCGCGTCGCTCATAGCTGGGCCTCGGTCCGCTTGGGCATGGCGTACAGCTTGCCGGCGCCGTAATACGCGCACACCAGGTCCTCTTCGCGCAGCGTCACGCGATCGGGGTTGGCGAGGACCGGGACATTGGCGAAGTGACCGCCCAGGATCGCCGATACCTTGACGATCCGCTTCGCGCGGTTGAAGCGCGCGAAGTTGATTGGGAGCAGGCAGTGCCGCCCCTCGGCGACCTTGACCTCCAGATAGCGGATCTGGGGCTCGGAGCGGTCCACCCAGACATCGGCGATGGTGCCCCCGACCACGCCGTCCGCCCCGATCACCGGCATACCACGAGGATCGGGATCCCGCTCGGCGATGGAGAAGTCGGTGGCGACCCGCAGGGGGACGATCTTGGGCTCTCCCTCGAAGGTCAGATCGGGCTCGTTGGCGCGCTCGGGGCAGGCGCCGGGGCCCACCCGGGCCAGCATGGGGTCGCCGTTCGGGGCCAAGGGTGCCCCGGGCCAGGGGGCCACCGGCGTGGCGTTGACGTCCGTCAGGGGAGGCTCCTCCCGGGGCGCGGTGCGCACGCCGCCGTTGTGGGGGAGCAGGAAGCTCTTGGGCGCGGGCATGGGCGGCCAACCCACAACCTGCACGTTCTTGCGGTCCGACTCGAGGGGGTAGCCCTCCCGCTTGTCCTCCCGGCGGAGATAGATGATGAGACCCGCGAAAAAGATCCAGAACGCATAGAGCACGACCTGGGCAACGTCTAGATACTCTGTGAGTGCGCCGACTTGCATGGGGTTTACTCCCGTGGGCAATGGGCTCAGCCGGGGAATTCGGCCAAGCCGAAAGGTGTTGACCCGGGACCGCTGGCCTCCTTGGTGGTCCCTACCAGAGGCCCGATGGCAGCCAGGGTGGCAAAGAGCAGGAAGATCTCGAGGTGGTAGACGGCCGCGTATCCGACCGCTGGACCCGTGAGGGCGGGACCGAGGAGACCCTGGTCCGCGAGTCCGCCGATCAGGTCGCACAGGCCCCCGCCAAGGGCGATGGCCAGTCCGGCCGCCGTGGCCTGGACCGCACCCCAGGCCCCGAGGGCCAGTCCACTCTCCCCGTTTCGGGCCATTCCCATGGCGCTGGTCAGGGTGCCGACCGCGAAGAGCCCGCCGCCGACCCCGATCATGAAGGTCCCGGTGCGGAAGAGGGAGATCGACCCCAGGGGCGCCGCGAGCACCACCGCCGCGAAGGCGCAAACCCCGATGAGGGCACCCAGGCCCGAGAGCCGGAAGGGGTCTGCCCCGCGGGCCAGCCTCCGGGAGGCAATGGCGAAGGCGAGCAGGGTGCCGCCGGCGAGCAGGGCGGTGAGCCCGGTGGTCGCCCCGACCCCCAGACCCAGGACCTGACCCCCGTAGGGCTCGAGCAGGATGTCCTGCATGCTGAAACCGGCGGTGCCGAGGGCGACGGACACCAGCAAGCGTCCGGAGCGGCCGCCCTTCAGAAAGTCTGACCAGGCCGTAGCGAAACGCGGTGCGGGTCGGTCTCGGCGGGTCAGGGAGGGATCCCGGGACTCCTGCTTCCACAGGGCGATCAGGTTGAGCCCCATGGTGGCCAGGGCGGCCCCCTGAATTACCTGAATCAGCCGCAACTGGCTGAAGTCGTCGAGCAGCCACCCGAACAGGACGGAGCTCCCCACCATGCCCAGCAGCAGCATGACGTACAGGAGCGCCACCGCGCGCGGTCTGGTCTCCGGTGGCGCCAGGTCGGTGGCCAGGGCCAGCCCCGCCGTCTGGGTGATATGGAGTCCGGCTCCCACCAGCAGGAAGGCCAGGGCCGCCCCGAGGGGCCCGGCCACCGCGGGCCCCTGGCTGTCGCCCGAGAGCACGAGGAGGGCAAAGGGCATGATGGCCAGTCCGCCGAACTGGAGCAGGGTCCCCATCCAGATGTAGGGGACCCGCCGCCAGCCCAGGGAGGAGCGGTGATGGTCGGAGCGGAACCCCACCAGGGCCCGCAGGGGCGCGAAGACCAGGGGCAGGGAGACCATTAGGGAGACCAGCCACACGGGCACACCCAGCTCCACCACCGTCACCCGGTTCAGGGTGCCGTTGAGCAGCACCAGGGCCATTCCCACCGAGACCTGGAACAGCGCCAGCCGCAGCAGCCGCCCGAGGGGCAGGGCTCGGGTCCGCGCGTCCGCGAAGGGGAGGAAGCGGGGACCTAGCCGCAGCCACTCCCGGGTCAGGCTGGCGGTGAGGCGGCTCATGGATGGCGTAGCTCCAGGGCCTGCGAGGTGTAGAAGCCGCACGCGATCCGTTCGGTCCGGCCCATCCGCCAGCTGGCGAGGCCGGGCTCCGAGAGGATCTGCCGCGCGAGGCCCCGCGCCCCCACGGGCTCGATGGAGGGTGCCCGGTCCCCCCGCGGGAAGGCCCGCCCCACGGTGTGCATGAGGGTCAGCGCAGGGGTTCGGGGGGCGTAGGTGAAGAGGATGGAGGCGGAGGTCCGGGCCGCGATTCCCGCGAGCAGGGCCACGGCGTCCCCGCTGCCGTAGTGGATCAGGGAGTCCATGGCCACCACGTGATCGAAACGGCCGAGGTCCTCGGACATATCGCCGACCAGAAAGAGGACACGGCCGGGGCCCAGATCGCCGGGGGTGCGCTCCCGGGCGAGCTCGATCAGGGTAGGCGCCACGTCGATGGCCACCACGTCCGCCCCGCGTCGGGCCGCCTCGATCGAGAGGGCCCCGGTGCCGCAGCCCGCATCCAGCAGGCGTTTGCCGGTGAGATCCGGGGGCAGCCAGCCGAGGAGGGTATTGCGCATGCGATCGCGGCCCGTGCGCACCGTCGCGCGGATGCGGCTCACCGGGGCGTCGGAGGTCAGCCGCGACCAGGCCTCCACCGCCGTGCGGTCGAAATAGGTCTGAAGCTCCCCGCGCCGCTCTCGATAGGAAAGACTGGACATGTCAAGACCCTCAGCTCAGTTGTCCGATACGATGCGAAAGACGCGTCTGCCGCGCGACGCCGCCCGGGCCCCGCGGCCCCGGACCTGCGGCGGGATTCCACGCCGATTCGCGTCCAGTTGCGGTCGTCTCAGCCACAACGAGCACTCAATCGAAGCCCAGGAAGTCGAAGATATCCCGATCGCGCATGGGCTCCGCCGCGAGGGGCTCGGTGCCGGCCCAGAGGGTGGCGGCGAGCCGCAGGTACTCCGAGCGCGTGGACTCCACCTCGGGTGTCGGGTACATCTCGAACAGGGTGCACTTCTTGAGGCGGCTTCGGCGGATCACGTCGAGGTCGGGGAAGTGGGCCAGGCGCTTCATACCGACCGCCGTGCTGAAGCGGTCGATCTGATCGGTGGCGGCGCTGCGGTTGGCGATGACGCCACCCAGCCTGACCCCATAGTTCTTGGCCTTGGCCAGGATCGCCGAGGCGATCCGGTTCATCGCGAAGATGGAGTCGAAGTCGTTGGCGGTGACGATCAGGGCGCGGTCGGCGTGCTGAAGCGGGGCGGCGAAGCCGCCGCATACCACGTCACCCAGGACGTCGAAGATCACCACGTCCGTGTCCTCCAGCAGATGGTGCTGCTTGAGGAGCTTCACCGTCTGACCCACCACGTAGCCCCCGCAGCCGGTGCCCGCGGGGGGGCCGCCGGCCTCCACGCACATGACCCCATTGAAGCCCTCGTAGACATAGTCCTCGGGGCGCAGCTCCTCCGCGTGGAACTGGACCGACTCCAGGGTATCGATGACCGTCGGGACCAGCTGCTTGGTGAGAGTGAAGGTGGAGTCGTGCTTGGGGTCGCACCCGATCTGCAGGACCCGCTTGCCGAGCAGGCTGAAGGCCACCGACAGGTTGGAGGAGGTGGTGCTCTTACCGATTCCGCCCTTCCCGTAGATGGCGAAGACCTTGGCGGTTCTCTGACCGATTGGGACATCCATCTGCACCTGCACGCTGCCCTCGCCGTCCCCAGGGGGGGTGCCGATACGGACGGGGATGCCGAGATCGTTCATGCGGCGGCCTCCTGGTAGACCCCCTCGAGCCGATCCTCCAACTCCTCGCCGGCGCGGCGCAAGGCGTCCAGGGTCTCGGGGTCCGGGGTCCAGTAGTTGCGCTCGTGGGCCTCGATCAGTCGGCTCGCGACCTTGGCGGAGGCGGTCGGGTTCAGGGCGGCCAGCCGCGCCCGCATCGCGTCGTCCAGGACGTAGGTCTCGGTCAGACGCTGGTAGACCCAGGGGGCCACCTGGCCCGTGGTGGCGGACCAGCCCATGGTGTTGGTCACGTGGGCCTCGATCTGTCGGACCCCCTCGTAGCCGTGCTCGAGCATCCCCTCGTACCACTTGGGATTGAGCATGCGCGTGCGGGTCTCGAGCGCCACCTGCTCGGCGAGGGTGCGCACCGCCCCGTCTCCCTGGGTCTGATCGCCGATGTAGACGGGGACCTCCGCCCCCCGCGTTCGGCCCACGGCGCGACTGATGCCGCCCAGGGTGTCGAAGTAGTGGTCGATGGAGGTCACGCCGAGCTCCACCGAGTCCAGGTTCTGGTAGGCGAGGTCCACGGTGCAGAGCACGCTGGTCAGGAGCTCGGCCTCGGCCCGTGGTCTTCCGGCCCGCCCATAGGCGAAGCACTTGCGCCGCGTGTAGGTCTCCGCCAGCTCGTCGCCCTCGTCCCAGCGGCTGCTATCCACCAGATAGTTGACGTTGGCCCCATAGGCCCCATCGGCGTTGCTGAAGACCCGCAGGGCGGCGGTCTCCAGGTCCACGCCCTGCGTCGCCTGGTAGGCCAGGGCATGCTTGCGTACGAAGTTGAGCGCCTCCGGCTCGTCCGCGCTGGCCGCGAGATACGCCGCCTCCGCCAGGAGCCGGGTCTGCAGGGGGAGCAGGTCCCGGAAGATGCCGGAGAGGGTCATCACGACATCGATGCGAGGACGCCCCAGCTCCTCCAGTGGGATCAGCTTGGCACCGCACAGGCGTCCGAAGCTGTCGAAGCGGGGCAGGGCGCCGATCAGGGCCAGCGCCTGGGCGATGGGACCGCCCTCGGTCTTCAGGTTGTCCGTGCCCCAGAGGACCAGGGCCACGCACTCGGGTATGGGGTTGCCCTCGTTGCGGTAGCGCTCCAGGAGCCGCTCGGCCTGGCGCGCCCCGTCCTTCACCGCGTAGCTGCTCGGGATCCGGTAGGGGTCGAATCCATGGAGGTTGCGTCCGGTGGGCAGGATGGCGGCGGTGCGCAGTAGGTCCCCGCCGGGGGCCGGGCGCAGGTAGCTGCCGTCCAGGGCCCTCAGCAGTGCAGGGATCTCGTGCTCCGACTGGAGCAGGCGGTCGGTGTCGGCCAGGGAGCGCATCAGGTCGAGATCGGGCTCGGAGGTCCCCGCGGCGCCGGCCGCCAAGG
>JBAPYD010000008.1:0-1555 GCA_049284555.1 Chromatiaceae bacterium
GCAGCTCGCCGGCGACGAGGCCCTGGCCGGCGTGCTGGAGACCCGGTGCGAGGCCGGGGCGGACGAGGCGCTGTTCTGGAGCGCCGAGGACATCCCCCGCGAGGACCCGAACGTCTGGGGCAAGACCTCGGGCCAGGAGGACGCGCTCTGGCGCCGTCACGTCCGTGATCCCCGCAGCCTGGTACGGCTGGCCGCCAATCCCTTCATGCTCACCATGCTCTTCTGGCTCTGGGTCGACCGGGGCGGTACCCTGCCCCGCAACCGGGGCGACCTGTTCGCCCGGTTCATCGATGCCCTGCTCGACCGGGAGCACCTGCTCCAGCCCGACACCCCGGATGGCGCCGCCGCGTACACCCCGGAGGGCGAGCGCCTCCTGGCCGGTCTCACGGACATCGCCTGGACCATGCAGGGGGAGCGCCTCGGCCAACCCGACGGCGCGCCCCAGGATCTGGGCGTGCTGACCGTCCTCCCCCGGGAGGCCGCCGTGCAGGCGCTGGGCGGGGAGGCGCTGCTCAAGAAGGTGGAGGACGCGACCCTCCTGGAGGGCAACGCGGAGGTCCGCTTCCGCCATCAGCTCCTTCAGGAGTACTTCACCGCGAGCGCGATGCAGCAGCGCATCGCGGCGCAACGGCTATCGCCCGACCAGCTCTGGCCGACCGGGCGCTGGTGGGAGCGCAGCGGCTGGGAGGAGTCCGCCGTCCTGCTCGCCGGGCTCCATCCGGACGACTGTGCCCCGGTCATCCGCTGGCTACGAGATGCTCAGCCCGAGGTCGCCGCCCAATGCATCCTGGAGAGCGGCGCCGCCCTCGCGATCGCCCGCTACCCGGTCACCCATGCCCAGTTCCAGGCCTTCCTGGATTCCGCGGACGGCTATTCGAACGAGCGCTGGTGGGCAGGGTTCGATAACCCCAATCGCAATCCGGAGCAGGCGCGCTGGCCGATCTCCAATCACCCCCGCGAGACGGTGAGCTGGTTCGAGGCCATGGCCTTCTGCGCCTGGCTGCGCCATCGGCTCGGGATGGAGATCCGGCTGCCCACCGAGTGGGAGTGGGAGCGGGCGGCGCGGGGGACCGAGGGCCGTGCCTATCCCTGGGGCAGCGCGTATCTGGCTGGACACGCCAACGTCAACGAGACCTACGGTGAAGCCGGACCGCACTACCTGGGCCAGACCAGCGCCGTCGGGATTTACCGCTTTGGGGCCTCGGACGAGGGGGTCTTGGACCTTGTGGGAAACGTTTGGGAGTGGTGCCTCAATGAGTATGGAGATCCGAAGCGTGTTGAGCGTGAGGGATTCGAGCCTCGCGTGGTGCGCGGCGGCTCTCGGTTTGTCGGATCCGAGT
The DNA here is from genome assembly GCA_049284555.1 of Chromatiaceae bacterium. Classification (GTDB taxonomy): domain Bacteria; phylum Pseudomonadota; class Gammaproteobacteria; order Chromatiales; family Chromatiaceae; genus Thiodictyon. The sequence continues at coordinate 1,341 of JBAPYD010000008.1, forward strand.
ACCTCAATTTTGACCTTGCGCGTGCAGCCCTCCGTTATTTTAGGCGTTCGAGTTCCCGCGATGGCTACCTTGGCTTTCGGGTGGTTTGCGCGTCCCCCATTCGCTGACCACTGACCCACTAGCGAGGTAGAGGTTGGGCCGACGCAGGAGGCCCAACATCGGGCAGCCCGCCGCCGTATCATGGGGGGCATTTGCACGCGGACACGAGCGCGCGG
>JBAPYD010000009.1:0-6117 GCA_049284555.1 Chromatiaceae bacterium
GGCGGCTCGACCGGGACCGAAAACCCATCGCAAGCGCCACGATTGAGCCACAATTTCACTCAGGTCGCCCGGCGAGGCAGAGCCGGGGCGCTTGATCCGGAGGACAGTCGGGGGTGACCATGGATTCAGCCGCTGCCAACGGGTCGGGGACTGCGAGGGGCCGACGGCACACTCGGTGGCCCCATGTCCTGCCACTGAGCCTCGAAGGGGAGACCGGGACCGATTTGAGGGATGGTTCAACAGTCAGAGAGGACGGGATCCCGAGGTTGGATCCGGCCGGGGTCGCGGGCGAAGCGCTGGCGGCCCTGGAGGCCCGCATCGGGCGTGCCCACCTGCGTCAGCGGCTGGGGCTGGAGGAGGACCACGAGGTCTTCTGCTTTGATCGCCCCGGCGCTCATTTCTTCTACCCCGAGAACTGGTACTCGGTTCATGGTGTCATCCGCCATGCCCTGAGGCTCGTCGGTCTCTACGAGCGGGCCCAGCGAAACGCCCGCACGATCCGGCTCGTCCACAACGCGCTTCCGGTGCGGGGACTGCCGCGGCCGTTCGAGGGGTTGCGGGTCCTCCAGCTCAGCGATCTCCACACGGATCTCGACGCGCGCATCACGGCGGCCATCGCCGAGCGTGTCCGGGAGGCGGACTACGACCTCTGTGTCCTCACGGGGGACTACCGGGCCCTGACCTACGGCCCCTACGAGGCGACGCTCGAGGCCCTACGTTCCATTCGGGTGCACTTGAAGGACCCCGTCTACGCCATCCTGGGCAATCACGACAGCATCCGGATGGTCCCGGGGATGGAGGCCATGGGGATCCGTGTCCTGCTCAACGAGTCCGTGGCCCTGGAGCAGGACGGAGCCACGCTCCACCTGGTGGGGATCGACGACGCCCACTACTACCAGGTCCACAATTTCCACCACGTGGCGGCGACGATCCCACCCGACGGCGTCTCGCTCCTGCTCTCCCACACACCCGAGGTCTACCGCCACGCCGCCCACGCCGGCTTTCACGCCATGCTCGCGGGGCACACCCATGGGGGCCAGATCTGCCTGCCCGGGGGCCACGCCCTGACCTGGGACGCCCGCTGCCCGCGCCGCCTCGCCGCCGGCCCCTGGAGCTACGGGGACATGGCGGGCTACACGTCCGTGGGCTCCGGAAGCTCCGTGGTCAACGCCCGCCTCAATTGCCTGCCCGAGATCACGGTTCACGAGCTGCGCCGTGGCTAGTCCCGGTCCGCCGCAGGTCGGGCTTCGGCTCGACCGCGACGTTGCAGGAAAAGCGATAGGTCCCCGTCGGGCTAAAGCCCGACCTCCGGCTTGGGCGGAGTATCGGAGTGGGGTGCTGCCGCCTGCGCACTGCCCATACTAGAATCGGCTGCCCCATCCGGAGACCTGCATATGATCAAGAGCGCGATCCCAGTTCTCGGCTTCGTCGGCCCCAGTGGCAGCGGCAAGACCACGCTCCTACGTCGCCTGCTTCCGCTCCTGGCCGAGGGCGGTCTGCGCCTGGGTTACCTCAAGCACGCCCATCATCGCTTCGATCTCGACGTCCCCGGCAAGGACAGCTACGAGATCCGCGCGGCCGGGGCGGAGCAGACCCTGCTGGCCTCGCGGGAGCGCTGGGCGCTCCAGGTGGAGAATCGCACCAAGGGTCAGGACCCGGATCTGTGGCAGATGCTGGAGCGGTTCGAGGGCGATCGGCTCGACCTGGTGCTGGTGGAGGGCTTCAAGCACGCCGTCTATCCGAAGATCGAGATCCATCGCCCGGTGGTGGGAGAGCCGCCCCTCTACCCCTCGGACCCGGACATCATCGCCGTGGCCAGCGATCAGGCTTTGGCGCTTCAGGTGGAGGGCAGGGATGTCCCTCGACAGCTTGCCCTGGACGACCCCCAGGGGATCGCCGCCTTCATCCTCGAGCACCTGAAGACTCAGAGCTTGAGCGTCCCGGACCCGCGGGCGGAGCTGGTGCGCTACTACCAGTGGCTGCGCCGCTACGGCTACAACGACAGCCATTCGGGCAATGCATCGGTCCGCGTGGGGGAGTGGTTCTACGTGACGCCCACGGGCGCGAGCGCCGATCGCCTGACCCCCGGACAGCTGATCCGCTGCCCTATCGAGGGGGACTGTCCCCCGGGGGCCTCCCTGGACGCCCCCCTGCACCGGGCCGTCTATCTGGCGCAGCCGCAGGCGCGGGCGCTCCTGCACAGCCATGGGGCCTATTGCGTCGGTGTGAGCCTCAGCGGCCAGGACTTCCAGCCCGTGGACTTCGAGGGTCGGTACTACTTCGATCGGGTGCCGGTGATCTCCCTCGACTACGAGCGCTACGTGGAAGAGGCCCCCGTCCAGGTGGCGCAGGCGCTCACCAGTTCCCCCATTGCGATGGTTCGAGGCCATGGGGTATACGCATGGGGTGAGACCCTCGATCGTGCCTATAAATGGACCTGCTCCCTGGAGCTCTCCGCCAAGACCTACGTCATCGCGCGCCAGGCGGTGCTGTGACCCGGCCCCAGAACGGACCCCCGCGTCCTGTGAGGACTCTCGTGAAGCTTCGGCCACTTAGCTTACTCGCCCCGTTCGTCCTGGCGCTGCTGATCCCGCTCGGCGGCGCCTTTGCTCAGCCGCCGTCGAACGGCACTCGCTTCGCGATCACGCCCATCCATCGGATGGACAGCGGCCTCGATTCGGGCGGCGAGTCGGGCTATAGCGGGCTGCTCCTCTCGCTGGGTCGGAGCTGGTCCCTGGACGCGTCCTCGAGCCTGGGCTTCGGGCTCAATTTCGGCTATCAGGACTGGCGCTTCGACAACCCGGTAGGGTTCGGAGGTGTTGCCCCTTGGGACCAGGTCACTCGCCTCGGTCTGTCGGTCCCCTTCACCTACGTGACGGCCGGTGGCTGGGCCCTGTCCATATCTCCTACGATCGAATACGCCGGAGAGTCGGGCGCCGAGCCCTCGGACGCCCTGGAGTACGGGGCCTTGATCTCCGCGGTCAAGTCCATGGGCCCAGACTTGACCCTGGGAGTCGGATTCGGCGTCTACGAGCGGATCGAGGACACCAGCGTCTTCCCGGTCCTGATCGTGAGCTGGCGCATCAACGAGCGCCTGCGACTCTCGAACCCGGTCGCCGCCGGACCGAGTGGCCCGGCCGGGCTGGAGCTGTCCTATGCCCTGGGGTCGGGCTGGGAGCTGGGCATCGGTGGGGCCTATCGCTCGAACCGGTATCGGCTCGATGAGGATGGGCCCTTTCCGAATGGCGTGGGTGCCTACCGAAACGTCCCCGTCCTCATGCGCATCGGACGGCGCTTCTCCGATGCGCTCAGCCTGAACCTCTACGCGGGTGTCTCCCTCGAATCGGAGCTGCGGGTGGAGGATGCGAATGGCCGCGGTCTGTTCAAGGAGGGTCTCGAGCCGGCCGGGACCTTCGGGCTGTCCCTGGCCGGACGGTTCTGATCTCCCCGCAGGCCCGTGACCTGACCGGATTCGAGACGACCGGAACCCGCCCATCCCGACAACAGCGCTCGACTGGAAGGGTCTCAGGGATCCTGGAGCGCGGGCCCCAGCCCATTCCGCGTCGCGGTGATCTCCGCAAGAATCGAGAGGGCGATCTCGGCAGGGCGCTTGCTGCCGATGGGCAGGCCCGCCGGGCCGCGCAGGCGCCCGATCTGGGCCTGGGTGAGACCCAATCCGGCCAGGCGCTCCCGACGCGCCGCGGCGGTACGCCGGGAGCCCAGGGCACCCACATAGAAGGCGTGGGAGGCCAGGGCCTCCATCAGGGCCAGGTCGTCCTGCTTGGGGTCGTGGGCCAGGGTGACGATGGCGCTCCTCGGGTGATTCGCCAGGGCGAGGATGGCCTCGTCGGGGGGGAGCCGCGAGTACGTCACGTCCGGCAGGGGCGAGGGGTCGGCGAAGGACTCCCGCGGTTCGCAGATGGTCACCCCGTAATCGAGCAGCCGGGCCATGGTGGCCAGCACCCGCGCGAGCTGGCCGTCGCCCACCAGGAGCAGCTTCCAGGCGGGGCCGAAGACCTTGACCACCGCGCCCTCGGAGACCTCCAGCTCCGGGCCTCCCGGTCTCGGGTGCAGGCTGACCTCGCCGGTAACCAGGCACACCCGTCGGGCCACCAGGCCCCCGGACCCCAGTCGGCTGAGCAGGGCCTCGATCGGCTCGGGGGCGGAGAGCTCCTCCACCAGCACCTCCAGGCGCCCCCCGCAGGGGAGCCCGAGTCGGCCGGCCTGCGCCCGATCCACCCCGAAGTCGACCCGCGTGGGGAAGGGCTCGGCCAGCTCGCCTGCCCGGAAGCGCGCCAGGAGCTCCTCCTCGACACAACCCCCGGAGACCGAGCCCACCAGGGAGCCCGCGGTGCTCATGGCGAGGAGGGAGCCGGGCGGGCGGGGTGACGAGCCCCAGGTGTGGAGCACCGTGACCAGGGCCACCCGGTGCCCCGCCCGAAGCCAGCGGCAGGCGGTCGCGAGGACCTCCGTGTCCGTGCCTGTTGGTCCCGCTGGCCCTTCAGCGGATGCCATCAGGCGAGCTTCAGGGGCAGCTGGCGCAGGCGCTGACCCGTGGCGGCGAAGACGGCGTTGGCCACCGCGGGGGCGATCACCGGTGTCGGCGGCTCGCCAACTTCCATGGGGGTCTCGGCCAGCGGATCGACGTGATACCGAGATTTCCAGAGCCAGGGCATGTGCGGGTCCGGGCCGAGGCTGTGCTTGGTCCCATTGACGGTCAGTCGGGTCACTGGAGGCTCCTGGTGGGTGCGGGTCGTGTGGGCGGGCTTCTACTCCAAGCCTCGGGCCGGTGCAACCGGGGCCCTTTTTTGGGCCGGGTGCCCCGAGCGGGGCTCGGGATCTGCGATCCGCCCCCGGGGAGGTCTATCCTCTACCCAACGGTTGCCCTCGGATCGTTCCGAATCCAATGGGGGCCTTGAATCTACCTGCGGTCTTTGGCGCAGCGCTATGCGACACCTCATTGCGGTCCTGACACTGACCTATGGCCTCGGCGGAGTCCTCGCATCGAACGGTTGCTCGCATCAGACCGCGCCGGGCCATCCCGTGGCGATGTCCGGGCCGCTGTTCTTCGAGGGGGCCTGGCAGCATATCCTCGTGGATGACCGTCGGGCCAAGTGGGGGGATTTCGACCCGCCCGAATGGCTGCGCTATTTCGGTCTGGCCGTCGGCGACCTGAACGGCGACGGCTACCCGGAGATCGTCTCGGGACGCTATGTCTACCGCAATCCGGGCGGCGATCTGTCCGGCGCCTGGGAGCGGATCGATCTGGGTCGGAACCTCGACGCCATCCTGGTCACCGACGTGGATGGCGATGATCACGGCGACCTCATCGCCCAGGGCCTTCCGGTCCTCTACTGGCTCGAGTGGCCGGAAGGGCCTGGTGACGCCTGGCGCGTCCGCGAGGTGGCCCGGGCCCCTCCCACGGACCATCTCAACAGCCAGGGATTCACGATCGGGCAGCTGGTGCCGGGGGGGCGCCCGGAGATCATCCTGGCGAGCGGCAGGGGCCTCGTGTATGTCGAGATCCCGGAAGACCCCCAGGTGACCCCCTGGCCCGCCACCCGGGTGAGCGAGGACGCGACGGAGGAGGGGGTTGCCGTTGCGGATATCGATGGGGATGGACTCTCGGACCTCGTCGGCTCGACCGGGGACCAGCAGGTGGTCTGGTGGCGCAATCCCGGCCACGGGCAAGGGGACTGGGCGGGACAGGTGATCGGTGGTGTCGGGCCCTACGACGTGGACCGGGTCGCGGCGGCCGACATGGACGGGGACGGCAGGATGGATGTGGTGGTCACCCAGGAGCTCGTCGTCGAGACCGCGCCCAAGGCCGGCGTCTACTGGTTCCGTCAGCCGGCGGACACGCCATTCGGGCCCTGGCCCCGGCAGCGGCTGATGACCGGCTACTCGCTGAACAGCCTGGACGCGGCCGATATCGATCGGGACGGTGATATCGATCTGGTCGTGGGCGAGCACAAGGGAGCGGATCTGCGCCTGCTGCTTCTGGAGAATGAAGGGGAGGGGCGGTTCCTGATCCGGGAGATCGATCGGGGCAAGGAGAGCCACCTGGGGGCACGGACCGCGGACCTGGATGCGGATGGCGACCTCGACATCCTCAGC
>JBAPYD010000010.1:0-3728 GCA_049284555.1 Chromatiaceae bacterium
ACACCGGCAGGTTGGCGCTTCGGGCGATCGCGAGCTGGGATTCGAAGAGGACCTGCTGGCGTCCCAGATCCAGGTCCCGCACGAAGTAGTCGAGCCCGATCTCACCGACCGCCAGGGGCCGCCGGTCGGCGACGGCCGTCTCCAGGGCCGCGACATCACCGTCGTCATGCCCGTCCAGATAGACGGGGTGCAGCCCGAGGGCCGGAAAGAGTCCCGGCGCGGAGGCGCAGAACTCGAGGAGCCGGGGCCAACCCGCGCGCTGGATCGCCGGGATCACCAACCCTGCCACGCCCGCGGCCCGGGCCCGCGCCAGCACCGCGTCCCGATCGGCGTCGAACTCGGGGACGTCCAGGTGGCAATGGGTGTCGATCAGCTCCATCTCGCTCCGCATCGAGGCCGGGGGCAGGGATGTATCAGTCGCGTCCCGCGGCATCGCGCACGAAGAGCGCCTTGTGGGGTCCGCTGCCGATGGTGCGCTCCTCCATGCTGAAGAGCCCGGTCGCCTTGAGAAGACCGCTCAGCTTGGCATAGCCATAGTTGCGGGAATCGAACTCGGGGCTGCGTTTGGCGATGGCGGAGCCCACGGCCCCCATGTCCGCCCAGCCGGTGTCGTCGGCCGCGCTGTCCACCGCGGTGCGCAGGAGGCTCACCAGCTTGACATCGCGCTTGAGCTCCTTGCCGCTCTTGCGGCCGGGGGCGTCGCTCCCGGCCTCACCGCGCAGCACCTCCGTGTAGACGAACTTGTCACAGGCGGCGACGAAGGGCTCCGGCGTCTTCTGCTCCCCGAAGCCATAGACCGTCATGCCCGATTCGCGCAGACGCGACGCCAGGCGGGTGAAGTCACTGTCGCTGGAGACGATGCAGAAGCCGTCGAAGTTGCGCGAGTAGAGCAGGTCCATGGCGTCGATCATCATGGCCCCGTCGGTGGCGTTCTTCCCCTTGGTGTAGCGGAACTGCTGCATGGGCTGGATGGAGTACCTGAGCAGGGTCTCCTTCCAGGATCCCAGGCTGGGGAGGGTCCAGTCCCCGTAGATCCGCTTGGTGTGAGCGGTGCCGTACTTGGCGACCTCGGCAAGGAGCCCCTCGACGATCGCGGCCTGGGCATTGTCCGCGTCGATGAGGACGGCCAGCTTGCGGTTGGACGGCTCGGACATTGGGATACCCCGATTGATTTGCGGTGAGGATCGTCCTTGGCCAGGACCCGATTGGCGGTCGATTCCGAGCTGGCGGCCCGCCTGGTCACCACATCAGGTCGTCGGGCACCTTGAACTCGGCGTAAGGATCCTCGGCCTCCGGGCCCTGCTCGGGCTGATTCCAGACCAGCACCAGACCCGGATCCCTGGCGCGCACCCGCTCGGCGATCTCGGCGGGCACCAGCTCGTAGAAGGCATCCTGGCGAACCACGGCCAGGCGCCCGTCCACCAGGCGGGCGTGCTGATCCTTGTTGACGTAGAGACGCTTGAGCATGCGTCCATCGGTGAAGTTGTAGGGGAGATCGCCCCCCTCACGCACCACGCGGTGGGTGTGAATGAGCTGGCGCAGCTCGTTCTCCCGGGCGCGACGCGCGGCCTCCTCCTGGCGCTGGCGGTTGAGCTCCCGGTCTCTGGCCGCCTTCTCCGCTCGGGCCTGCTCAGCCGCTCGGCGCGCCCCCTCGTCCGGCCCCGGACCCCGCTTGCCGCTGCGCTTCACGGTCTTGTGCTTGTCTGTCCGGGACTCCTTGAGCCGCTGCTCGCTGACCAGGCCAGCCTTCAGGAGTTGCTCCTGTAACGAATTACCCACGGTCGCACGTCTCCGGGTTTTGACCCAACCGGTTGCAGAGCATCCGACACCGCGGCGGCGGACGCAAGCCGCGGTGCAGCGGGCCGAGCACGAGCGCGCCTTGCCTCGGAACGCCCCGTTCGAGAGCCGTCCAGCGACTCGAGCAGTGGCTCAACCGGACCAACCCTCACCACGGGCGGCTTCGGAATTCCTTTAGTCGCACTACGTTGCGCGCCACGCACGGACTCGACATCCCCGCCGCGCGCGAAAACAGGGCTGCCTCCGGTGCCACATGGAATAGAATCCCGGGCCCAGGCGCCCCCTGACGTCGAGCCGCATCCACGTCGGTCAGGTGGCGCGAACCGCTCACCGCTCTTTCGTCAATGGAGTCCAGTCCCATGTCAATCCGTCGCATCGTCACGATCCTCGCGCTCGCCTTACCTTTCGCCACCCTCGAGGCCGCTTCCCTCGGCTACGTGGACATACAGAAGGTGCTCGAGCAGAGCACCCTTGGAAAGAAGGTGCAGGAGGAGCTTCGCAAGGAATTCGAGCCCAGGGCCCAGGAGCTCGGAAAGACCGAGGCGGAGATTCGCCAGCTTCAGGAGACACTCGCCCGCGACTCGGCCCTGATGAGTGCGGATCAGGTGAAGAAGAAGGAGGCCGAGATCAAGCAGCGAATCGAGGCCTACCAGAAGGCCGGTGGCGCGCTCCAGCAGGAGGTGGCGAAGGTCCAGCAGCAGAAGGGGCGGGAGGTGATGGCCCCCGCGCAGAAGGCGGTGGACGCCGTCGCGAAGCAGAACAAGCTCCCCATGGTTGTGGAGCGCAGCCTCACGGGCATCCTGTACCTGGACCCGGGACTGGACATCACCGACGACGTCATCAAGCACATGGACGCGAGCGCGAAATGAATCCCGCCGGCCGGCCCCCGGCTGGCGTCGTGTTACCGAGGTGTTTCGGTGCGAATCAACTGGGTTACACTAGCCTGAGATGATCGATGGCGTGCCTGTGGCGACCCGGACTGTGGCGGGTGCGCGGCGGAAATCGGATGCCGCCGTGGCGCTTGGGCGATGCGACCCGCCGCGTCGACTCGACAAGCTGGTGAGACGATCCCGCCGCTGGACCAGGCCCCAGACCCGAACCGACTTACCCAGATGACAAGCCCCGCCAAGGGGCACTCAGACCCAGAGAGGAGCCGATCCGATGCTTGGCGAACCCCATGATCTCCTCCACGAGTTTCCCGAGCTGGAGGGGAAGATCGAGTCGATGCGCGCGGCCAATCCGGACTTCGCGCATCTGATGAACGACTACGACGCGCTTGACGCACGGGTGCGGCAACTGGAGGAGCTCGGGACGCCGGTCGCCGACGAGACCATCGAAGACCTGAAGAAGGAGCGTCTGGTCCTCAAGGATCGGCTCTACACCCTGCTGCGCGGCTGAGTCGGAGCGCACCCGGGGCCCTATACGGGGTCGCAAAGGCGCCCACCGCAGGCCCCTGTTGGGGTGGCACCCGCAGGGGCTCGGCTTTGACGGAGGCGCCGTGGACTTCCACATCCAGCCGGTCACGCACTTTGAGCAGAACTGCACGCTGCTGTGGTGCGAGGAGACCCGTCGAGCCGCGATCGTCGATCCCGGCGGGGAGCCCCAGATCATCCTGGACCTCTTGCGGAGACTCGACCTCACCCCCGAGTCCATCCTGCTGACCCACGGCCACGTGGACCACGTGGGGGCGGCGGGGATCCTGGCGCCTCGGCTCGACGTGCCCATCCTCGGCCCCCACCGAGACGACGCCTTCCTGGTGCAGGCCTTGCCGGCCCAGTGCCAGCAGTTCGGCTTCCCGGCGGTTCCTGATTTCGAGCCGGACCGCTGGCTCGAAGACGGGGATCGGATCACGGTCGGCCGGCAGGTCCTATCCGTGATCCACTGTCCGGGCCATACCCCGGGGCACCTGGTCTTCTTCGACGCCCCTGGAA
>JBAPYD010000011.1:0-10648 GCA_049284555.1 Chromatiaceae bacterium
CTCCAGGTGGGACGAGGCTGCCGTTCGCAAGGGCTCCGGGGCGGATGCCCGGGCCGCGGCGGCGCTGGCCCTGCACCGGGTGCGCGATCGCGGCCAGTCCCTGAATCGGGTCCTCAGCCAATCCCCCCTGCCCAGGCCACCGGCGGATCGCGCCCTGACCCAGGAGCTGATTTACGGGGCCCTGCGGTGTCTGCCCCGCCTCGAGGCCCTGGTGGGGTTCCTGCTCAACCATCCGGTCAAGCCCTCGGATCGGGACCTCGAGGCCCTGATCCTGATCGGGCTCTATCAGCTCACGGGCATGGACACACCGCCCCATGCGGCGGTGGCCGCGACGGTGGAGGCCAGCCGCCTGATCGGCAAGCCGGACAAGGCGGCCCTCGTCAATGCCGTGCTGCGTCGTTTCTTGCGGGAGCGCGACGCCTTGATGGTGGAGGTCGAGCGGTTGCCGAGCGTCCGCTGGCTCTTTCCCGAGTGGCTGCTGGCGGCCCTGCGGCGGGACTGGCCGGAGGAGTGGGAGCGGATCGTGGCGGCCAGCAACGCGCGTCCCCCCATGAGTCTGAGGGTCAATCGCCTACGCACGGATCGACGCGCCTACGCGCAACGGCTGGCGGGGGCCGGGATCACGGCGCGCCCCATCCCGATCACCGAGGCTGGGCTGATGCTCGACCGTCCCGTACCGGCGCGGGAGCTGCCGGGCTTCGAGGAAGGTCTGGTGTCTATTCAGGACGCCGGTGCCCAGCTCGCTGCCGAGCTGCTCGATCCCCGGCCCGGTCAGCGGGTGCTGGACGCCTGCGCCGCCCCGGGGGGCAAGACGGCGGCCATCCTGGAGCGGGCGGGTCCCGGTCTCGACCTGGTGGCCATCGACAGCGATCCGGCCCGACTCGCGACCCTCGAAGCGAACCTGGCCCGGCTGGGCCTCACCGCCCGGGTGAAGCGGGCGGACGCCGCTGATCCAAGACGGGGCGGGGCGGGCGACTGGGCCGCGGTCCCCTTCGAGCGCATCCTGCTCGACGTTCCCTGCTCGGCCACCGGCGTGATCCGCCGCCACCCCGACATCAAATGGCTGCGCCGAGCGGCGGACATCCCGGCACTGTGCGAGCTGCAGCAGCGCATCCTGGATGCCGCCTGGGGGCTGCTTGCCCCGGGCGGGCGCCTGCTCTATGTCACCTGCTCCGTGCTGGCCGCGGAGAACGAGGATCAGATCGCTGCCTTCCTGGCCCGGACGCCGGAGGCCCGGGAGTGTCCATTGCCGGACGACTGGGGAACGCCGCGCGGCCATGGGCGCCAGCTCCTTCCGACCCCCGGGGGCAGCGATGGCTTCTACTACGCCCTTCTGGAACGGGCCATCCTGGAGCCGGGGGGCCGATGAACCGTCTCACCGGCGCAGCTTCCTGGGCCCCGATTCTCTGGATCTTGGGACTCGTCCTGTGCTTGCCGTTCCCGCTTCGGGCGGGGGATGAGTTCGTCATCAAGGAGGTGAGGACCCGGCTCGATCAGGGTGTCTACGTGCTCGACGCCGACATCGAGTTCGGCTTTTCCCCCGAGGCCCTGGAGGCCCTGGACAACGGGGTGCCACTGACCGTCGAGCTCCGGTTCCAGGTGCGCAGCGCCGACGCCTGGATCTGGGATGACAGCGCGGCGGATCTTCGGTTGCGCTACGCGGTGCGCTACAAGCCGATTTCCGGGCGCTATGAGGTCTATCGGCTCCCCGGGGATCGGGGACGCAGCTTCGTCTCGCGGGAGGCGGCCATCGCCGCGCTGGGTGAGATCCGTGGCATACAGGTCGTGTCGAAGGACCGTCTGGAGCCGGACCTGGCGTATCTGGTTTACCTCAAGGTCGAGCTCGATATCGAGGAGCTGCCCTTGCCCCTGCGGCCCATGGCCTATCTGCGCCCTGCCTGGAAGCTCCGTAGCTCTTGGACAGAATGGCCACTGACTCCCTGAGACGCCTGCGCGGCCTGGGCGCCGTGCCCGTGGCGGCGCTGGTCATCGGGCTGTTCGTGGCCCTGGTGCTGATGCGCGACGCGGTCGAGAACTCCGAGACGCTGTCCCGCGCCTTCGTTCCCCTGCTCTTCCTGGTCCTCGCCGGACTGCTCGCCCTGGCGGTCCTGGCGGTGGTCAACGTGGTCAAGCTGGTGCGACGCTACCGCCGGCAGGCGGCGGGCTCCCGGCTCACCTTGCGCATCGTCGTGCTGTTCATCCTGATCTCCCTGCTGCCCGTGGGCGTGGTCTACTACTTCTCGCTGGGGTTTCTACTGCGCGGTATCGACAGCTGGTTCGACGTGGAGATCGACCGGGCCATGCAGGACGCCTTGGCCCTGAATCAGGCATCCCTCGACCTCAACCAACGGGTGCTGACCAAGTACACGGAGCAGCTCCTTGTGGGGATCCAGGACCGCTCGTCCACCGCCATCGCGCTCTCACTCAACAGTCTGCGACGCCAGGCGGGGGCCGACGAGCTGACGGTCTATGGCACCGGTGGTCAGGTCCTGGGGACCTCCAACCAGGATCCCACCAAGCTGGTGCCCAGCCCTGCGGAACGGGAGATTCAGCAGGAGGTGCGGGCCGGCAACAACTTCGTGGGGCTGGAGCCCGGCCCAGGGGGCGATCCCGTGGTGCGCGTGCTGGTGCAGGACCCCGGTGGGCGCCCCATGACCATGCAGGCCATCTTTCCCACCTCGTCCCGCATCGGAGAGCTCACCGAGGCGCTGGAGGCGGCCTTCAATCGGTACAAGGAGCTGGCCTACCTGCGGGAATCCCTGAAGCTCAGCTTCTCGCTGACCCTGTCGCTCGTGCTCCTGTTCGGGATCATGGCGGCGTTGATCGCGGCTTTCCATACGGCTCGCCGTCTGGTGGCGCCGGTGGCTGACATTGCCCGCGGGACCCGCGCCATCGCCGAGGGGGACTACGAGCAGCAGCTCCCCCTGCCCAAGCATGACGACGAGCTGGCCTTTCTGGTGGCCTCCTTCAATACCATGACCCGGCGCCTCGCGCAGGCGCGTGACGCCGCGGCACGCAGTCAGCAGGCGGTGGAGACCCAACGGGCCTATCTGGAGACGGTGCTCGGCCGGCTCTCCTCCGGGGTCATTGCCTTCGATGACGCCCAACGCCTGCGCACCGCCAATCCAGCGGCGCTCCAGATCCTGGATCTGACCTTGGACGAGAGGGCCCAACCGAGCCTGCTGGACCTGGAGCGGGACCAGCCGTGGCTCGCGCCCTGGACCGAGACGGTGGGTCGTCATATCCCGAGCGGGCAGGACTGGCGCGCCGAGGTCACCCTGCACCGGGCCGAGGGGCGCCAGACCCTCCTGTGCCGAGGCAGCGCCCTGCCCGTGGCAGGGGGCGGGGAGGGGGCCAAGGAGCGTGGACACGTGGTGGTGTTCGACGACATCACCACCCTGATCACGGCCCAGCGGGACGCCGCCTGGGGAGAGGTGGCCCGGCGCCTGGCCCACGAGATCAAGAATCCGCTGACCCCGATCCAGCTCTCCGCCGAGCGGCTTCGCCACAAGCTGCTGGGGAAGTCCTCGGGTACCGACGCCCAGATCATCGATCGGGCCACCCGCACCATCACGCAGCAGGTCGAGGCGATGAAGTCGATGGTGAACGACTTCTCCGACTATGCCCGCTCGCCTCAATTCGAGGCGGAGCCCTTCGAGCTGGATCGCCTGGTCAAAGAGGTCATGGACCTCTACAAGAGTGCCGGGGCGGGCTCCATCTCGGTGCTGCTCGGGGCCCCCAAGGCCCAGGTTCGGGGGGACCCGCTGCGCCTACGGCAGGTGATCCATAATCTGGTGAAGAACGCCCTGGAGGCCCTGGAGGGTCGTCCCGGTGGTTGGGTCGAGGTCTCCACCAGCCGTCCGGACGACCCGGACCTGGAGGTCATCCAGCTCAAGGTGGCGGACAATGGTCCGGGCTTCGACGAGGAGGTCAGGGAGCGCCTCTTCGAGCCCTATGTCACGACCAAGTCCAAGGGCACCGGCCTGGGATTGGCCATCGTCAAGAAGATAATTGAAGAGCACGGCGGTATGATCGCCGCGGAAAATCCGGGCAGCGGTGCCCTCATTCGGATCCGCCTGCCGGTCTGGCGGGCGGGTCAGACCGACGCCCAGCCGGCCCCAACCCACCAGCGGATGGGTGTCGGCACCCAGGATCGAGCACCACAGGCACAGCCATGAGCGCTACCCACATCTTGGTCGTAGACGACGAGCCCGACATCCGGGGGCTGGTCCAGGAGATCCTCGAGGATGAAGGCTACCGGGTGAGCGCCGCCGAGAGCGGCGAGGCGGCGCGACTCGCCCTGCGCGAGCGCCGTCCCGATCTGATCCTGTTGGACATCTGGATGCCGGATCTGGACGGCATCACCCTGCTCAAGGAGTGGAGCCAGGACGAGGGGTTGCCCTGCCCAGTGATCATGATGTCCGGCCACGGGACCGTCGAGACCGCGGTCGAGGCCACGCGCTTGGGCGCCTACGACTTCCTCGAAAAGCCCCTGTCCATGGCCAAGCTGCTGCTCACGGTCGAGCGGGCCCTGGAGGCGGACAAGCTCCAGCAGGAGAACATCGGGCTCAAACGGCGCGCCCCCCTGGTGCAGGAGCCGGTGGGGCGTAGCGCCGCCATGCAGCGCCTGCGCGAGCAGGTCAAGCGCATCGCCCAGCACGATACCTGGGTGCTCATCACGGGTGAGGCGGGCAGCGGCCGCGAGACCTTCGCCCGCTACCTGCACGCCCAGAGCGCCCGGCGGGAGCGTCCCTTCGTGGACCTGAGCGTCTCCGGGCTCGCCGGTGCCAACGCGGCCCGGGAGCTCTTCGGTGCCGAGGAGGGGGGGTATACCCATTACGGGAGCCTGGAGAAGGCCGCGGGCGGTACCCTGCTGATGGACGAGGTGGCGGACATGGACCTGGAGGCCCAGTCCCTGCTCCTGGGGGCGCTGGACACCGGCTCTTTCCTGCGGGTCGGGGGGGCGGAGCCCGTGGGCATCGACGTGCGCATCGTCGCCGTCACCCAGCGCAACCTGGAGGACGAGGTGCGGGCCGGCCGCTTCCGGGAGGACCTCTTCTACCACCTCAACGTCGTGCCCCTGAACGTCCCGGCCCTGCGCGACCACGCCGAGGACGTTCCAGACCTGCTGAACTTCTACTTGGACTATTTCGCCATCCACGAAAAGCTGCCCTACCGCCGCTTCAGCGTCGGGGCCCAGAACTTCCTGCGGAACTACAGCTGGCCCGGCAACGTGCGGGAGCTGAAGAACCTGGTCCAGCGGGTCCTGATCCTGGGAACGGGGGACGAGATCACCCAGAAGGAGGTGGAGTCCGCCCTCGGGGCCCCGCCCGCCGGTCAGCCCCAGGTCCTGGAGGGGCTGGTGTCATTCGACCAGCCCCTGCGCCAGGCCCGGGAGCAGTTCGAGAAGGCCTACCTCGACTACCAGCTCGAGAAGCACGCGGGCAATGTCAGCAAGATGGCCAAGGAGGCGGGCATGGAGCGCACCCACCTCTACCGCAAGCTCCGCTCCCTGGGCGTCGAGATCAAGGAGCGGCGGTAAGTGAGTGGCGAGTGGCGAGTCGCGAGTAGCGGCAAGGTTCGCGGCCATCGTATGGAAGCGACCCGGCTCGTCGTCCGCCCGCGCCGCCCTTCCGCCCTCGCCACTCGCCACTCGCCACCGCGGCCGTGAAAATCATCATCCTGGGCGCGGGCCAGGTGGGCACCTCGGTGGCCGCCAACCTGGTGAGCGAGGCCAACGACATCACCGTGGTGGACCAGAACCCGGAGCTTCTGCGGGAGCTGCAGGACCGGTTCGACCTAGGCACCGTCCTCGGCCACGGGGCCCATCCCGATGTGCTGCTGCGCGCGGGGGCCGAGGATGCCGACATGATCATCGCCGTGACCAACAGCGATGAGACCAACATGGTCGCCTGCCAGGTGGCCTACACGCTCTTTCATACCCCGACCAAGATCGCCCGGGTGCGATCCCAGGGCTTCCTCGACCACCCCAAGCTGTTCGGCCCTGAGGCCCTGCCCATCGATGTGCCCATCAGCCCCGAGGCCCTGGTCACCGAGTACATCCTGCGCCTGATCGAGAACCCGGGGGCCCTTCAGGTGCTGGATTTCGCCGGGGGGCAGGTGCGCCTGGTGGCCGTGAAGGCGTACTACGGGGGCCCCCTGGTGGGGCACGAGCTGCGCGCGCTCTATGACCACATGCCCGAGGTGGACGCCCGGGTGGCGGCCATCTATCGCCACGATCGGGCCATTCAGCCCCGGGGCGACACCGTGATCGAGGCGGACGACGAGGTCTTCTTCGTCGCCGCGCCCATCCACATCCGCGCCGTCATGAGCGAGCTGCGCCGGTTGGAGAAGTCCTACAAGCGGCTGATCTTCGCCGGGGGCGGCAACATCGGGACCCGTCTCGCCCGGGCCACCGAGCAGCGCTACCGTGTGAAGGTGATCGAGCGGGACCTGACGCGCAGCAAGCGCCTGGCCGAGCAGCTGGAGAAGTCCATCGTGCTCCACGGGGACGCGGCGGACGAGGAGCTGCTGCTCGAGGAGAACGTGGAGAACACGGACGTCTTCTGCGCCGTGACCAATGACGACGAGGCCAACATCCTTTCCGCCATGCTGGCCAAGCGCCTGGGGGCCCGCAAGGTGATGGCCCTGATCAATCGGCCGGCCTATGCCAATCTGGTCCAGAGCGGACCCATCGACGTGGCCATCTCACCCCAGCAGGCCACCATCGGGAGCCTACTCAAGCACATCCGCCGGGGTGACGTGGTGATGGTCCACTCCCTGCGGCGCGGGGCGGCGGAGGCCATCGAGGCCATCGCCCATGGCGACGAGAGCTCGAGCAAGGTGGTGGGACGCGCCATCGAGGACATCACCCTGCCCAAGGGGGCCAGCATCGGGGCCATCGTGCGGGGGGATGAGGTCCTGATCGCCCACCACGACACGGTGATCCGGTCCGAGGATCATGTGATCCTCTTCCTCCAGGACAAGCGCAAGGTGGCCGAGGTGGAGCGACTCTTCCAGGTGGGGGTGACCTTTATCTAGATGAACCTGAGGGCGGTCCAGAGGGTCCTTGGGCTTCTGCTCACGGTCTTCTCCTTCACCATGCTGCCCCCGGTCCTGATCTCCCTGATCTACCAGGACGGGGAGATCTGGCCCTTTCTGACGGCCTTCGTGGTCATCCTGGGCAGCGGTCTCGTCATCTTCCTGCCGGTGGTGCGCAGCCGCCAGGAGCTGCGCCTGCGTGACGGCTTCCTGGTGGTCACCCTGTTCTGGGTCGTTCTGGGGCTGGCCGGGTCGCTCCCCTTCGCCCTGTCCACCGAGCCCGGACTCTCCCCCACCAACGCGGTCTTCGAGTCCATCTCCGGCCTCACCACCACGGGTGCGACCGTGATCCTCGGTCTCGACACCCTGCCCAAGTCCATCCTGTTCTACCGCCAGCAGCTCCAGTGGCTCGGGGGCATGGGGATCATCGTCCTGGCGGTGGCGGTGCTCCCGATGCTGGGTGTGGGCGGCATGCAGCTCTATCGGGCCGAGATGCCGGGGCCCATGAAGGACGCCAAGCTCACCCCGCGCATCGCCGAGACCGCCAAGGCCCTCTGGTACGTCTATCTGTGGCTCACCATCGCCTGCGCCCTGGCCTACTGGGGGGCGGGCATGACCCTGTTCGACGCCGTCGGTCATGCCTTCGCGACCGTGGCGATCGGCGGCTTCTCCACCCATGACCTCAGCATGGGCTACTTCGACAGCACCGCCATCGAGCTGATCGCCGTGGTCTTCATGATCCTGGGCGGGGTGAACTTCGCCCTGCACTTCCTGGCCGTGCGGCGCCGGGATGCGGTCGTCTATTGGCGGGACAGCGAGTTTCGCTTCTATCTGTTCCTGATCGTCACGGTGACCGCGATCACCACCTTTACCCTCTATCACACCGACACCTACCTGGACTGGGAGGGCTCTTTCACCAACGGACTCTTCCAGGTGGTGTCCATCGGCACCACCACGGGCTTTACCACGGCGGAGTTCTATTTCTGGCCGCCCTTTCTGGAGATCCTCTTGCTTTTCACCAGCTTCGTCGGGGCCTGTGCCGGGTCCACCGGGGGCGGTATCAAGGTGATCCGGTTCCTGCTGCTCATCAAGCAGGGTATCCGGGAGGTGGGGCGCCTGGTGCACCCGAGCGCCCAGCTGCCGGTGCGCATCGGGGGGAAGAGCGTCAACCATCGGGTGGTCGACGCCGTCTGGGGCTTCTTCTCCCTCTATGTCGGTAGCTTCGTCCTGATGTATCTGCTGCTCGCGGCCACGGGTCTGGACCTGCTCACGGCGTTCTCCGCGGTCGCGGCCTGCATCAACAACCTGGGCCCTGGCCTGGCGCAGGTGGGGGCCCACTACAATGGGCTGAGCGACCTCGCGAAATGGATCCTGTGCGTCGCCATGTTGCTGGGGAGGCTGGAGATCTTCACCTTGCTGGTGCTGCTGAGTCCGGCGTTCTGGCTGCGGTGATGCGGGCTAAGGCGAGGGCCCAGGGCCGAGGACCTGGGACGACTAGCGCCTGCCTGTAGCGATTGGGGAGCAAGCCGATGGGGATCGTCGACAATTTCGAGGCCATGCTGGCCCGCGGCCAGGACTCGGCGCTGTTGCGCTACAGCCTCGGGAACGAATATCTGAAGGCCGGTGACGCGGCCAGGGCCGTGGATCACCTCGCCGAGGCCGTGCGCCTGGACCCCGGCTACTCCGCCGCCTGGAAGCTCTACGGAAAGGCCCTCTCCGCCCTGGGGCGCCATGCCGAGGCGATCGGGGCCTTCGATCAGGGTATCGCGACCGCGGAGTCCAAGGGCGACGTCCAGGCCGCCAAGGAGATGCGGGTCTTCCGCAAGCGTGCCGAGAAGGCGCTGAGCGGATGATCCCGCGGTGCCCTCATACCGGCCACTCCAAGTCCCCGTATCGTGGTCGGAGTGAAGCGCATAGGCTCCAAAGTGGCAGGATGTGCCGAAACCTTGGATGTCTCATGACCAGGGCGACAAGACGAAAGTGCTCTCAAGAGCGCTGGTACTGGCCATCGCGAGGGAGACAGGATGCGACTGGACGAAGTGCTTCGAAGCCGCTTCGACGAACACCGATGCCAGCTTTTTCTCGCGGATGCGCTGGGTCAGCAGTCGCGCAATGCATGGGACTCGACCCAGGGTGCCTGGGCCACCCGGTCGTTCGAGTTGGTGACCCACCTGCCCCATGACATCCGCGACAACCGACAGTCGCCGGAGATCTTCCAGCGCCGCCCCACGGCACGACCCCGTCATTCCGGCAGGGACTGCCGGAATCCAGGCCACAGGGACGTGCGACGCCGACTACCCGATAGCGCGACCTCGAGCCAGGATGGCGGACCAGGCATCGACCAAAATGCCACCCCATGCCCAAGCAGCCCTGCGTGTACATCCTCGCGAGCCGGCGCAACGGCACGCTCTATGTCGGCGTAACCTCCAATCTGATCCAGCGCGTTCACCAGCATCGCACCGAGGCCGTGGAGGGCTTCACCAAGCGCTACGGTGTCCACACCCTGGTCTGGTGGGAGGCGCACGGGGACATGGAGAGCGCGATTCGGCGTGAGAAGCAGATCAAGGGATGGGATCGACGGGCCAAGCTCGGGCTGATCGAGCACGGCAATCCCGACTGGCAGGACCTTTTCCCGACGTTGGTGTAGCCCTCCCTGGCGCCTGGATTCCGGCAATCCTTGCCGGAATGACGGTTCCGGCCGATTCGGCGCGGGATTGCTTGTCCCAAGCCGGTACCAGCGCACCGCGAAGCCGTGGACCTCGGTGGGACGCTTACTGGGCGGCCGAGTCTGCTACCAGTGGTTGCGCGGGGCATGATGCGTGCCGACGGTCTGTCCGATCGCTGCCCCGCCGGAGTCTGTGCCGGCACGTCGTGCAATCCATGACCACTTCACTCGCCAAGCGCGAGCCCGGTCAACCCGAGCCGAGATCGAACCCCTCCTTGAACGGGTTCTCCAAGCGCAGGGTGCCGATCGTGCGCCCGTCTTGCATGTCCTCGGTTAGAAGTCGCGTGACCCCGGCGGACCGGGCGGTCTGAACCAGCAAGGCGTCCCAAAAGGCGAAGCCGTGCTCGCGCTTGAGTCGAATGGCCTGGTCCAGGGTGCGTCCATCCGCGGCCGCCACCGGGAACAGCTGCATCCAGTCATTCACCATTGCGGCGGCGTCGGCCAAGGGCATCTTGTCCTTTCGCGTGACGGCGTGGAAAAACTCCGCCAGCGCTTGCACCGTCAGAATGCAGTCGCGGTCGATCAGGGCGTCCACCAAGGCGCGAGACTGCTCATGTCGGGTGCCTGCCTCTCTGTCGATGCTGTAGACGAGGATGTTGGTGTCGATGCTGAAGCGGGGCGCTGTCATCAACCGCGCTCATGCAGCGTCTCACGGTCGAGCCGAACGCCGCCGAGGGCGTATCCTTCTTGCATGCGCGCCCGCATGCGCTCGCGGGCGGCCTGTTGGGTCTCGGAGAGCCGGGGTTGCTGTTCGACCGGCAGCAACCGCGCGATGGGCTTGCCGCGCCGGGTAATGATGATCTCCGTCCCCTGTTCGACGCGTTCGAGATACCGAGTGAGGTGTTGGTTGGCGTCGCGGATGGAGATGATTTCTTGCATGGA
>JBAPYD010000012.1:0-2163 GCA_049284555.1 Chromatiaceae bacterium
GGGCAGGGCCAGGAGCCGTCGCTGGATGGCGGCGAGGCCCAGCCCATTGGCCCCCGGGGGCACCGGGCGGTCGAGGGCATCCACCACCCCATAGAGATAGGCCTTGCCGATCCCTGAAAGATCGGTCACCAGGCGGGGCGAGCCGGACCCTTGGGGGATCAGCCGGGGCTCGGGGCTCGTTACCAGGAATGGGCCGGGGCGCGTCTCAAGCCGACGGGCCAGGACGCCCAGGCCCAGGCGGCGCACCTCGGTCGCCAGTCGGCGCCGCACGGGGTCCGAGAGCTCGGGGCCAGTCTGATCCCCAAGGGGGAGACCGACCCGCTCCGGGTGCACCGCCACCAGGAAGGCGTGCGCCTCGGGGCTCGGGGACCCGGATCCATCCCGTGGAACATAGGTCTCGATCACCCGCAGCAGCTCCCCCGCCCGCACCCGGGCCGGCTCCTGCTTGGAGAAGCCGGCACCCAGGAGCACGAAGGTGTAGAGACCAAAACCCGGGGTGGCGTCGTCATACAGAACATTGAGTGCATCCGCACCCGCCAAGGCGGCGGCGCTGGAGCGAGCGCTGAAGTAGGCCATGGCGTAGGGAAAGCCATCCTGAGCCGACGCAGAAGCATCAGGCGTCGCGCTGGCGCGGTCAAGACCGGCGGCAACTGCGGCGGCGATGCCCCGCTCGGTCTCAGCACCGCCGAGCAGCAAGGCACGGGAGGTGACGGCATCGACCACCGGATAGCCGCCCTGGGCCACCAACTCCAGCACGACGGCCTCCGGGGAGGCGCAGCCGCCGAGGATCAGGGCCTCGGCGGCGTCGGCGGGCGCCACGCCCGAGGCGTAGAGGTCCGACACCAAGGAGGAGAGGGCGACCGGCTCCCGGGTGGAGCGGGAGGCCTGACAGAGGGCGGCGACCTGCTCCTGGAGATCGCCCCCCTCTTGGCTGTAGAGTCCCATGCCCAGGCCTGGAGACCGGGTGGATTCGAGCCTCCGCGCCCGTTCGCCCCCCGGGGAGGTCTCTGCCGCCCCTGGCCACCGGGGCTTCGGCGGGGAGCTCAGGTCGCCCTTCCGGTCCCCCCCATCGGGGGCCTCGGATAGTCCCGGGGCCTTGGCCCCAGGGGCGTCGTCCACACGCGGCACGAGCCCGCGGCAACCGCCCAAGACCAGGAGCAGACAGGCCGCGGCAAGCCAGAACGCCGCCCCCGCCGCTCTCTGGCGCCTGTCCACTGGATCCATAGGGAAGGGAAGATTCAAGGTCTGGGGCCGTGGGGCATTCGGGCCTGTCGGGGTTCGTGGGGCGCCATCATAACGGAAGCCGGGGGGCGAAGATCCGGGGCGAGACGGCCGGGCCGCGAGCACCGTCGCTCTGTGGCACACTGAGGGAATGAGCAAACCCTACTCGGAGTCCTGCGACCAGAACAAGACGCCAATCCTCGCGGTGATCGGCCCCCTGTTCAGGGACGCGACCAGCGTCCTCGAGGTGGGCAGCGGCACGGGGCAGCACGCGGTCCATTTCGCCGCCGCCCTGCCCCAGCTGACCTGGCACACCAGCGATGTACCGGGCAACCTGCCGGGGATCCGGCTCTGGCTCGCCGGGGCGGGCCTCCGCAACCTGCCCGAGCCGATCGCACTCGACGTCCTGGGCGACTGGCCCTCTGGCCCCTTCGACGGTGTCTTCAGCGCCAACACCACGCACATCATGGGCGAAGCCGAGGTGGCGGCGATGTTCCTCGGCATCGGCGGGGTGCTCGTCCCCGGGGGCCGCTTCGCCCTCTACGGACCCTTCCGCATAGCGGGCCACCACACCAGCGAGAGCAACGCCCACTTCGACGCCTGGCTGCGCGCACGAGACCCGCGCATGGGAGTGCGGGACCTGGACGACCTCCGGCGCTGGGCCGAAGCAGGCGGACTCCGGCTGCTCGAGGACGTGCCCATGCCGGCCAACAACCGGACGTTGGTTTGGGAGCGAGTGGCGAGTAGCGAGGGCCAAGGGCCAAGAGATGCCCGCACCTGACCTCCCGCCTCCCCCTCGCTACTAGCCACTCGCTACTAGCCTCCTTGAGGCCGGACATTCTGTGCAGATGCGTCAAGTTTTCATGCGGCAAGTTTGGCCTCCGCAAAGAGCTGCTCGCAGGACCGATCAAGCTGCTTGATAGCGACCGCGAGTGGTCGATT
>JBAPYD010000013.1:0-5360 GCA_049284555.1 Chromatiaceae bacterium
CTCGGGGAGTCCTTCGGCGTCGAGGGAGCGGACGAGAATGCGCTGTATGCGGCGCTCGACTGGCTGCTCGAGCGCCAGGATGGCATCGAGCAGCGGCTGGCCAAGCGGCATCTGGACGATGGCGCGCGGGTTCTCTACGACCTCTCCTCGAGCTATTTCGAGGGTGAATGCTGTCCGTTGGCCCAACGCGGCTACTCGCGCGATGGCAAGAAGGGCACCCGGCAGGTGAACTATGGGCTGCTCACCGATGCGCGCGGCTGTCCGGTCTCGATCTCGGTATTCGCGGGCAACACCAGCGACCCACAGACCTTGCTGCCACAGATCGAGAAGCTGCAGAAGGACTTTGCGCTGGAGTCGGTGATCCTGGTCGGCGACCGCGGGATGATCTCGCAGAAGCAAATCGCGACCCTGAACGAGACCTCGGGCGTGGAATGGATCAGCGCGCTCAAGAGCGGGGCGATCCGCAAGCTCGTCGATGCCGGTTGCATCCAGATGGACCTGTTTGATGAGCGCAATCTCTTCGAATTCGCCCACGAGGACTATCCGGGCGAGCGTCTGATCGTCTGCCGCAATCCCCAGTTGGCCGAGCTTCGCATCCACAAGCGCCGCGCCCTGCTCGAGGCCACCGTCGCGGAGCTCGAGACGGTGAAACGCATGGTCACCCAGGGACGATTGAAGGATGCCGAGAAGATCGGCGTGCGGGTCGGGCGGGTGATCAACAAGTACAAGGTGGCCAAGCACTTCGTCCTGGAGATCGACGCCGGCGCGTTCTCCTTCCGCATCGACGAGGACAAAGTGGCCGCGGAGGCCGCGCTCGACGGGCTCTATGTCATTCGCACCTCACTGCCCGGCGAGACTCTGACCAGCGCCGATGCGGTGCGGCACTACAAGGGCCTCAGCGAGGTCGAACGCGCGTTTCGCGGCCTCAAGAGCGACGATCTGCAAATTCGCCCGATCCACCATTACAGCGAGAACCGGGTGCGCGCGCACCTGTTCCTGTGCATGCTCGCCTACTACGTCAAATGGCACCTGAGCGAGGCGTGGCGCGCACTGCTGTTCGCCGACGAGGACCAGGAGCGCCTGGCCACACGCGATCCGGTCGCGTCGGCAACCCGCTCGGATGCGGCGCTTGAGAAGGTGGCGAGCAAGCGGCTCCCCGATGGCTCCCCCGCCCACAGCTTCCGCACCCTATTGAATGAGCTCGCCACCATCGTTCGCAACACCTGCCGTCGCACCAATGCCGACCCTGACGAGGGCACCTTTGAGATCGACACCACACCCAATGCCAAGCAGCGCCACGCGCTCACCCTGATCGACGCGATCCGGTTGTAGCCAGACGCTTACACCGACAATTTTCGAATATCTCAGGAAATTCAGTTGGTTGATTGATGCTGGAGCGTGGAACTTCGGTCTAGGGAAGGGCGGAGCGCCCTAGGCCCTCGCCACGATGCTATAGTCTTCCGACAACCTGCATCCCCCACCACCGGAGGTACAAGCCATGGCGACAAAGAAGATCCTGATGCTAGTCGGCGACTTCGTGGAGGACTACGAGGCGATGGTGCCCTTCCAGATGCTCGAGATGGTGGGGCACACCGTCCATGCCGTCTGTCCGGACAAGAAGCCCGGGGACCGGGTGCGAACCGCCATCCATGACTTCGAGGGGGATCAGACCTACAGCGAGAAGCCGGGGCATCTATTCGCCATCAATGCCGACTTCGCCACGGTGGATCCCGCCAAGTACGACGCCCTGGTGATCCCGGGCGGCCGGGCCCCGGAGTATCTGCGGCTCAATCCCCGGGTGATCGAGGTGGTCCGCCACTTCGCGGCGGGCGACAAGCCCATCGCATCCATCTGTCACGGGCAGCAGATCCTCGCCGCGGCCGGGGTGCTCGAGGGCAAGCAATGCACCGCCTATCCCGCCGTCAAGCCCGACGTGGAGCGCGCCGGCGGCACCTGGTGCGAGGTCAACGAGACCTTCTCCAACGCCTATGTCGACGGGCGGCTGGTAACCGCCCCGGCCTGGCCCGCCCACCCGGAGTGGATCCGGAAGTTCCTCGAGGTGCTGGGGACCCGCATCGACCCCTGAGCGGGCGTCGGCGGCGGCCCATGCGCCACCAGGTCTTCGTCTACGGCACCCTGCTGCGCGGGGAGGTCAACCACCACCGGCTCGCGGGCGCAGAGCTCCTGGGCGCCTGCCGCACCGAGCCCTGCTTCACCCTGTTCAACCTGGGGTCCTACCCTGGGCTCGCCCGAGGGGGTCGGACGGCCATCACCGGCGAGGTCTATCGGGTGGATGGGGCCGGGCTCAGGCACCTCGACAGGCTGGAGGACTACCCGCGGCTCTACGACCGCCAGCTGATCGCGACGCCCTTCGGGCGGGCCTGGGTCTACCTGTATCGGGGCGACCTCGGCGATCGCCCGGTGATCCGGGGGGGAGATTGGCGGGCCTTTGCCGCGGACCCCGATTCCTATCGGGCGGCGGGGGTTCGCGGTACGCGAGACCCCAAGAACAGACGCCGCCCACGGGCCGCGGCCGATTAGTCCGCGCATTATTGTCCGCAAATAAACGCAAATTTGGGGGCAATAAGACTATTGGCTTGGAGGCCGGAACCGAGAACTAAATTTGTTCTCGATTGGTCAGGCCATCTCGATGAGATTACTATTTGCGTTCATTCGCGTTCATTTGCGGACGAACCATATTTCCCCGGACCCCTGAATTAATGGGAGAGCCCATGTCGGAAGAAGGCCGTTTCACCATCCATCTCGAGCAGCGGGAAGGGTTTCAGATCAATGTCCGTTTCGATTGGAAACGGGCGGCCGACGTGCTGATGGACGAGCCCCCGCCGCTCGGCGAGCAGGCCGGTCCCAATGCCTCCCGGATGCTGGCTGCCGCCGCCGCCAATTGCCTGTCCGCGAGCCTCCTCTACTGCGTCTTCAAGGAGGAGCCGCCGGAGCGCTGCCTACGGGCCGAGGCCAGCGCCATCCTGGTCCGCAACGAGAAGAAGCGCCTGCGCATCGGTGGCCTGGAGGTCCGGCTCATCGTGAGCGACCTGGTGAAGGAGAACCCCCGTTTCGGGCGCTGCAAGGGCCTCTTCGAGGACTTTTGCGTGGTCTCGGCCAGCATCCGCCAGGGCATCCCCATGAAGGTCTGGGTGGTAGACGAGCAGGGCGAGATACTGCACGAATCCGAGTGACGAACGGGGCCTGGGCCTCCGCCACGGCGCACGCCGTCGACCGACCGACCTGGTGATGGGGATAAGGCACGGCATCCCGCTCCCGGAAGGTCGGATTCCGGGGGTGTGGGTCGAGGATCCCGCCGAGCTGCGGGATGCCCTGGCTGGTCTCGGCCTGGCGGAGGCGCGGCCGGTATTGGTGCTGGTGGGCGGCGCCTCCAACCTGGACCCATCGGTGGCCGAAGCCCTGCTGCGGCTCTTCGAGTACCTGGCGCCGAGACTGGACCGAGCGAGTGCCGCCGTGGTCGACGGCGCCACCGCCTATGGGGTCATGGCGCTGATGGGGCTGGCGAGACACCGCACCGGGGCCCGCTTCCCCCTGCTCGGCGTTGCCGCCATCGGCACTGTCGATGTTCCAACCCTGGGGGTCGGCGGACCGAAGGGGACGGCGACTCTGGACCCGCATCACAGTCATGTCATCCTGGTACCGGGCACTTGCTGGGGGGACGAGTCACCCTGGATCAGTGCGACCGCCGAGGCGCTCGCCGGGCCGCTCCCGAGCCTGACGCTGGTCGCCGCCGGGGGGGAGGTGACCCGGCTCGATGTCGCCCAGGCCCTCGGCGCCGGGCGCTCACTGCTGGTCATCGCGGGGAGCGGTGGGACGGCGGATCAGTTGGCACGCTGGGGCCGCGGTGGGGAGCCGCCACCGGGGATGTCCCTGGACACGATGGACCTTGGACTGATTCGGGTCCTGGACCTCGATGGTCCCGACCTCGTCGGGGACCTGGTGTCCGGGACCCTCGGGGCCTGAGGTCCAGCCCGCCATGTGGCTCGGCAAACGGCGTGTCTGGGTCTGCGGGTCAGGACCCCTCCTCGGCCACATCCGCGAGGGCATGGAGGGTGAAGGCCAACGGGTACAGATGGTCACCCCCGAGCGGCTCGCTCGCCTGCGCCCCGGGGATTGCCAGACCCTGATCCTGGTCGACTCCCCGGGCTCCCTGGACCTGGCCCGCGGCCTTCGGGCGCGTCTGCCCAGGGCACGACGGGGAGGCGAGCCACTGCGGGTCATCCTGGTGCATGCGGCGGACCCGCCGCCCGACCTCCCCCCCGATCTCACGGACCTGGACCCGGAGGGCCCCCTGCGGCTGGAGACCTTCGCCCTGGAGGATCGGGCCGCCCGGGCCCTGCTCACCCGCTGGCCCCTACACTTCGGCCTGGACCCCCGGTTCGGCCAGCGCCCCCACCTGCTCATTGCGGGCTTTGCGCCACCGGCCCGGGCCCTGCTGCTCCAGGCGCTGCGGTTGATCCACTATGGTGAGGAGCGCGCCCGGGTCACGGTGGCCTGCGCCGGTGCCCAATCGATCGCCGAGCGTTTTGCCCAGGACTGTCCCCAGGCGGGACAGGTGGCGGAGATCCGCTGGGTCGCCCTGGACCCGCTGGATCTTGACCAAGAGGTCCTGACCCCGCTGGTAACCCAGGTCCTGGTCTGCCTGGATCCGCCCGGGCTCGGCCTGGAGCTCGCCCCGCGGCTGGCCGCGCGTCTCGCCCAAGTCCAACACGCCTCGGCGCCGATCCTGCTGGAGATCGGCGACGGCGAGCCCAGGGGGACCATCGACGACTGGGACGGTCAGACCTTCCCCTTCTCTTACGTGCGCGAGGTCTGCCGCCCCCGGGTCCTCTTGGACGGGGAAGGGGACCGACTGGCCGAGACCATCCACGAGCACTACACGGACAGCATCGCCGCCCAGGGCCGGGACCCGGGGGCGGAGCCCGCAGGACGACCCTGGTCGCGCCTCGCGGGCACCTATCGGGACGCCAACCGCCGGCAGGCCGACCACCTGGGCGCCAAGCTCGCCGTCACCGACTGTGAGGCGGTGCCCGAGGAGCGGGTGGAGTCCTTCGCCTTCGCTCCCCGGGAGGCGGAGCGCCTGGCGCAGATCGAGCACCTTCGGTGGTCGGCGGACCGCTACCTCGACGGCTGGACCTACGCCCCCAAGCGGGACAACGCGCTCAAGCACCACCCCCAGCTCATCCCCTACCCAGACCTGAGCGAGCCCATGAAGGACCTGGACCGCTACGCGGTGCGGGGCGTGCCCGCGCTCCTCGCCCGGTCCGGGCTCGGGGTGGTGCGGGTCCTCATCCTGGGGCTCCCGGAGCCGGCGGCTCGCTGCCCGCACGGCGCACCCC
>JBAPYD010000014.1:0-3815 GCA_049284555.1 Chromatiaceae bacterium
AATGCTCCGGCACCTCCCCCAGCCACTCCACCCCGGAGTCCTTGTAGGCCGGATACCGCGGGAAGCTCATGGGGCCGCGTCGGCGAAGGGATTGAGGCAGCGCACGCCGCTGCGCTCCACGTCGCGCAGGTTGCGGGTGACGAGGATGAGATCGTGCTCCAGGGCGGTGGCGGCCAGCAGGCCGTCTACCACAGGCAGCGGGTCTGGCACATTGATGCGGCCCCAGCGTTCGGCGACGGTCAGAGACACAGGGAGGATGCGTCCGGACATCGCCACCTGTAGCTGGCCGAGCCGGACCTCGAGTCTCTCTGCCTGTTGGGGATCGCGGCGGCGCAACCGCTCGATACCCCGGCGTACCTCACCCACAACCAGGACCGAAAGGTAAAGATCGGCCGGCGCCACACCCTGAAACCAGCCCTGGACGCCGGGATCGGTCTTCTGGCCCTTCTGAAGCTCCGACCAGATGTTGGTGTCAATCAGATACCCCATTCCGGGTCTCCTCTGCCCAGGTCCCCCGGGCGCTTCAGGTCCTCGTCGGTAAGGCCCTCGGTGACGCTCGCGAAGAGGCGCTTCAGGTCCAACTCGGGCTTGCCTGGGGGCTCCCAGAGCAGCACGACCCGCAGTCGGACGCCGTCCGGCACGCCATCCGGGACCTTGATGCGGTGTTGCTCGGGTATGGCCTCGAACTCGATCGCTTGCATGGCAGTACTCTCCTCGTGCCTCCGAAGCCCGGCATGATGACCAGGCACTACTCTACGCCGACAGCCCCTCGATCATGGCCTTGATGCGGTCGTGTGACGCGGGCCAGGTCAGCGTCGACGGCGTCCAGGGGCCGCGGGGGCTCAAAGACGGGGTCCTCGTAGGCCGGATACCTCGGGAAGCTCATGCCGAGGGGGCATCGAAGGGGTTGATGAGCGAGACACCGGTGGCTTCAAAGCCCCTGGTGTTCCGGGTGACCAGGGTCAGGCGGTGCACCAGGGCGGTGGCGGCGATCAGGGCATCGCGCTCGGAGCCTGGGTCCGGGACGTGGAGCGCCGCGCAGCGGCGGGCGACCGCCGTGTCTACCGGCAGGATGCGATCATTGAACCCGGGCAGTACCTGGTGCTCCAGCCAGGCCCGGAGGCGCCGCCCCTGATCCGGATCGCGCCGCTCTTTGAGCAGAATGCCGAGCTCCAGCTCCAGCACACTGATGGCACTCAGGAACAGACCCTCGGGTGGCTCGGCGGCAGCCCAGGTAACCACCCGGGGGTTGGCCCGGCCGCTCGGGGCCTTGCGCAGCTCGGAGACGAGGTTGGTGTCGAGCAGAAACATCAGAGCTCGGCGGGACGCGCCAGTCCTTCGAGCTTGGGTGGCTCGAAGTCGATGGCGTCCGCCTCGTCCATACCCAGCAGGTCCACGATGTTGGGCGCACCGCCGGTCAGGCGCCGGTACTCCTCGATGGTCAGCAGGACATGGGAGGGTCTGCCGCGGTCGGTGACGAAGACAGGGCCGTTCCTTGCGGCCTTTTTCGCCCGGCTGGTGTCCTGGTTAAACTCGCGGCTGGATAGCGTGGTGATGCTCATGGGCGGACCTCGCCTGAAATTGTAGCGACGTTGCTAGTATGGCCTCGGCGCGCTACGGAGTCACGCCGACAGCCCCTCGATCATGGCCTTGATGCGGTCGGTGACGCGGGTCAGGTCGGCGTCGATGGCCTCCAGGGGCCGCGGGGGCTCGAAGACGTAGAAGTGGCGGTTGAAGGGGATCTCGTAGCCGACCTTGGTCTTGTCGTGGTCGATCCAGGCGTCCGGGGCGTGGGGCAGGACCTCGCGCTTGAAGTAGGCCGCCACGTCCTCGCCGAGGGGTACGTTCTCGGTGTCGCGGAGCTTGGGGTCCGGCTGGGGCTTGCCCTTCTGTTTGCCCTTCTGGCCGAGCACCAGTGCGCCGGCCTCGTCGCGCAGCGGACGCTCGACGGTGATGGTGCGGTAGCCGAAGTCCTGGTTGCGGAAGATCCGGGAGATCGGCACAACCCGGACCTTGCCCTTGCCTGATTCGTCCGTAGGGGCCTCCGGCGGGGACTCGCCGGGCATCAAGACCCGGCGCTCGATCTCCTTGCCGTCGGGTCCGGTGACGAAGGCCAGGCGGGCCTCGGTGAAGTCGCCTGAAGAGGCGGGTGACGGTGGCGATGTGCGCCTCGGACATCTCCTTGCGCTTGCTGCCCAGGCTCTTGCGCATCTTCTGCCAGAAGTGGCTGGCGTCGATGAGCTGGACCTGGCCCCGGCGGTGCTCGGGCTTGCGGTTGGAGAGGATCCAGACGTAGGTGCTGATGCCGGTGTTGTAGAACATGTCCGTCGGCAAGCCGACGATGGCCTCCAGCAGGTCGTTCTCCAGCACATGGCGGCGGATCTCGCTCTCGCCCGAGCCGGCGGCGCCGGTGAAGAGCGGCGAGCCGTTGAGGACGATTCCAATGCGGCTACCCCCGTCCTCCGCGGGGCGCATCTTGGAGATGAGATGGAGCAGGAAGAGCAGGGACCCGTCCGAGACCCTTGGCAGGCCCGGACCGAAGCGCCCGGCGAAGCCCCTCTGCTGGTGCTCCTTGCGCACCGCCGACTCGATCTTCTTCCACTCCACGCCGAAGGGCGGATTGGACAGCATGTAGTCGAAGAGCTTGCCCAGGAGCCCATCGGCGGAGAGGGTGTTGCCGAAGACGATGTTGGAGACATCCTGGCCCTTGATCAGCATGTCCGCCTTGCAGATGGCGTAGGACTCGGGGTTCAGCTCCTGGCCGAACATGGTCAGGCGCGCCTGGGGGTTCAGCTCGGCCAGGTACTCCCCGGCGACGCTCAGCATGCCGCCGGTGCCGGCGGTGGGGTCGTAGATGGTGCGCACGGTGCCCGGGCGCGCGAGGGCCGCGTCGTCCTCGATGAAGAGTAGGTTGACCATCAGGCGGATGGCGTCGCGCGGGGTGAAGTGCTCCCCGGCGGTCTCGTTGGAGATCTCGGCGAAGCGCCGGATCAGCTCCTCGAACACCAGGCCCATCTGGTGGTTGTCCACCCGGTCGGGGTGCAGCTCGATGTTGGCGAAGCGCTCGGCGATCTGGTAGAGGAGCCCGGCCCGGGCCAGGCGGTCCACCTGGGTGAGGAAGTCGAAGCGCTCGAAGATGTCGCGCACGTCCGGCGAGAAGCCCTGGATGTAGCCCTCCAGGTTGGCGGCGATGTGGTCCTGATCGCCCATCAGCCGCTTCATGTCGAGCGGTGAGGTGTTGTAGAAGCCGCGCCCGGTGACGCGCAGCAGGAAGGGAGCGGGGTTGAGCCCGGCCTTGCGCCGCTCGGCCAGCTCCGTGAGCGCCGCGGCCTTGGTGCCCGCCAGCACGCAGTCCAGACGCCGCAGGACCGTGAAGGGCAGGATCACCCGCCCGTACTCGGACTGCTTGTAGTCCCCGCGCAGCAGGTCCGCCACGGACCAGATGAAGGAGGACAGGGCTTGCTGGTTCATGAAGTCCGGGTTCCGTTCGTTCGAGGCTCTCCGACCTGAGCACCGTTGGTGGCCGAATCCTGGGATTGTTGGGGAGTGCCCTCTGTGGGTGCAAGCAGCATTGAATGCCAGCTCGATGCGCTGCTGTGCGCCATCCAGGCGGCCTGGGCCTGGACCCGCCGCGACCAGGGGTTCGGGCTGCCCGAGCACGGCGATCCCCTAGTGGGCTGGATTCTCGATCCGCACGTTCGCCTGGCGTGACGCGCGGTGCAGGGCTCAAGGGTCAGTCGCGCTCGGTCTCCCGCTCGTCACCCTTGAGTCCCCGCCGGAGCGCTCCCGCGCCAAACCTAGCCTCGATCCTGGCA
>JBAPYD010000015.1:0-2719 GCA_049284555.1 Chromatiaceae bacterium
TCGAAGCCCTGCGGCGGATCGTCAACGAGGTCGACAATGCCCCCGATCTGGAGCAAGCCCTCGCAATCATCGTGGGGCGTGTCAAGGAGGCGGTTGGGGCGGACGTCTGCTCTGTCTATCTCAACGACTACGACAACCGCCGCCATGTCCTCCAGGCCACGGACGGACTGAGGCCCGAGGCAGTCGGGCGGGTCCGAATCGAGCTCGGGCGCGGGCTGGTCGGCCTGGTGACGGAGCGGGCCGAGCCGATCAACCTAGAGGACGCGAACGCCCACCCGCGCTATCTGCGCATGACCGATACGGGCGAGCAGCGCTATCACGGCTTTCTAGGCGCCCCCATCATCCAGAATCGCAAGGTCCTGGGGGTGCTGGTCCTGCGCCGACGCGACACGGGTCACTTCGCCGAGGACGAGGTGACCTTCGTGGTCACCTTGGCCTCCCAGCTCGCGGGCGCCATCACCTTCGCCCGCACCAGCGGGGAGCTGGCCCGCCTCCAGGACGAGGGGATCCCCCAGCGCTTCCTTCCCGGACTCGCGGCCTCCCCTGGGATCGGACTCGGCACCGCGGTGGTGGTCTACCCCCCCGCGGACCTCAACGCCATTCCCGATCGCAAGACCGAGGACCAGGCGCTGGAGGAGGACAGCTTCCTCAGTGCCGTTCAGGACGTCGCCGAGGATCTCGACCGTTTCGCCGTCCGCACCCAGCCCCACCTCAGCGCCGAAGACCTGGTCCTGTTCGACGCGTGGCGCCTGATGCTGGAGAGCGAAACCCTGATCGACGGGACCCTGGCCCGCATCCGCTCCGGCAACTGGGCCCCCGGGGCCCTGAGGGAAACCATCGCCGAGCATGCCCGTGTCTTCGACGCCATGGAGGATCCCTATCTGCGGGAGCGGGGCTCCGACGTCCGGGATCTGGGCCGCTGCATCCTCATGCGCCTCCAGAACCTGGCGGCCGCCCCGGTCCAGTACCCGCCGCACACCATCCTGGTGGGCGAGGAGATCTCCGCCATGCAGATCGCCGACGTCCCCCGGGAGCGGCTCGCGGGGGTGGTCGCCACCGTCGGCTCGGGGTCCTCCCACGTGGCGATCCTGGCCCGAGGCATGGGGGTGCCCGCGGTCATGGGGGTCTCGGACCTGCCGGTGAGCCGGGTCGAGGGCCGGGAGCTGGTGGTCGACGGCTATCGCGGCCGTGTCTATGTGGCGCCGGGGCCGGCCGTGCGAAAGGAGTATCAACGACTGGCAGAGGACGACCGGGCCCTGTCTCACGAGCTGCAGGCCCTGAAGGACCTGCCGGCGGAGACCACCGACGGCTACCAGATCCCCCTCTATCTGAATACCGGCCTGGTCTCGGAGCACCGTCCGATGGGGATCGAGGATTCCGCCGGCGTCGGGCTCTATCGCACGGAGCTGCCCTTCATCGTCCGGGACAGCTTTCCCGGTGAGGCCGCGCAGATGGCCAACTACCGAACCGTGCTGGAGCTCTTCGCGCCGCGGCCGGTCACCATCCGCACGCTGGACATCGGCGGCGACAAGCCCCTGCCCTATTTCCCGATGAACGAGGCCAATCCCTTCCTCGGCTGGCGGGGCATCCGGATCACCCTGGACCATCCGGAGATCTTCCTGACCCAGGTTCGCGCCATCCTGCGGGCCGCCGTGGGGCTCGACAACCTGCAGCTCCTGCTACCCATGATCAGCACGGTGACGGAGGTGGACGAGGCCCTGCTCCTGGTCCACCGGGCCCACGACGAGCTCCTGGAGGAGGGCTACCCCGTGCGCATGCCGCCGGTGGGGGTGATGATCGAGGTCCCGGCCGCCGTCTATCAGTCGGAGCCCCTGGCACGCCGGGTGGACTTCCTCTCGGTGGGCACCAACGACCTCACCCAGTACCTGCTGGCTGTGGACCGCAACAACCCCCACGTGGCCAAGCTCTACGACGAGCTCCACCCGGCGGTGCTGCGGGCCCTGATGCAGATCCTGGTGGGGGCGCGGGTCCATGGGCGGGAAGTCAGCATCTGCGGCGAGATGGCAGGCGATCCCCTGGCCGCGGTGCTCCTGCTCGGGATGGGCGTGCACAGCCTGAGCATGGGGGCGGGCAGCCTCCTGCGGGTCAAGCGGGTCATCCGCAGCATCAGCCGGACCCGAGCCCGGGAGGTCCTCAAGGTAGCCCTGCAATGCGAGAGCGCCGACGCGGTGCGCCGCCTCCTGCTCGATGTCCTCGACACCGTGGGATTGACGGCACTGGTGAGACCGGCGACCTAGCCCGCGCGGGACCCGAGCGCGGCCACCTTCGGCAGGGTCTTGCCTGGATTGAGGATGCCCGCCGGGTCGAAGCAACGCTTGATCTCGACCATCAGCCCCAGGGCGGTGGGATCCAACTCCCGGGCGACGAAATCGCGCTTCTCCAGCCCCACCCCGTGCTCACCGGAGAGGGTCCCCCCCAGACCCAAGACGAGGGCGAAGACCGCCTCGAGGCAGCGTGAGGCTCGGGCCATCTCATCCGCGTCGTCCGGGTTCACCAGCAGATTGACGTGGATGTTGCCGTTCCCCGCGTGACCGAAGTTGACGATGCGGATGCCGGTCTCCCGGGCCAACCCCTCCAGCCCCTCGATGAACGCAGCCATACGAGAGACCGGAACAACCACGTCCTCGTTGATCTTCTTGGGGGCGATATGGCGCAGGGCCGGCGAGAGGGCCTGTCGGGTCCGCCACAGTGCCTGCAC
>JBAPYD010000016.1:0-2241 GCA_049284555.1 Chromatiaceae bacterium
CACCACCTCCGCCGCCACCACCACCTCCGCCGCCTCCGCCGCCTCCGCCACCGCCTCCACCGCCTCCTTGGGCGAGGATCCGGCTGGCGAGCCCGGACAACAGCAGGTAAAGGAGTGAGCTCACGAATGTGCGTCTTTTCATGGTGGACCTCCGGAAGGTCGCTTTGCGGGTTCTGGCCTCCTGCCTCGGGTCACGTCCTCAGGCGCGTCGAGTCGCTGTCGAGCCGCCCAGGCCCGGGGACTCCTCTTATCCATTCAGTCGATGTGGCAAATCTAATCCTAGACCTCGCCTCCGCCACCTACCAACCGGAAAGCGTTTCCACGCTCAGGTCGCCACGCGCGCCGTCGTGGACCGGCGCCAGCCGGTGGCGGCCTCGAAGGTCAGACGCTTCGGGCAGCGAGCCCCGAGGGAGGCGAGGCGTCGTTTGGTCAGGGACGCAGGGGTCCGAAGCGGGACTCGATCTCGGAGCGGGGGTAGACGATCCAGGGGTGGATCCGGGCCATGCCGGTTTCCCCAAGGACCGCGCAGCCGTCCTTGGGCAGCAGCAGGGGAACGGGCCAGGGGCCCCGAAAGACCAGGGCCGACATGGGCGCGGTCCAGTTGTCGACGATGGCCATCCAGGGCCACTGAAGGGCGTAGGGCTCCTCGGGCCCGAAGGGGATGCAGTGGAGCTCGGAGCTGGAGGTGGCGTTCATGAGTCCACGGGTGGCCGTCCACCAGGCGGCGGACCTCGCCGCCGTGACCAGGACGACGGCCAGGGCGCAGGCGATGAACCAGGACGCCCAGGCCGGATGGGTCGTCGAGCCGACGGCTCGGGACTGGGGCGAGGTGGCCCGCGGCACAGCGAGAGCCGCCGTCAGCCCCATGAGCAGCAGGCAGATGGGAAAGACGGCGCCGACCTTGAGCTTGATGCCCTCGCCCGCGAGCAGCCCGGCACCCAGCATGACGCCTACCGCAGGCACCAGGAGAAACCCGAGACTCAAGCCCCCCACAAACCGCGGCCTGCGCTGGCCCCCGTCGCCGTCGAGGGTCCAGGCCAGGCCCAGGGCCAGGACGAGCACCAGCAGCAGGAGCAGGGCCTGGGTCGGCGTGTCCGCGAGCAGGTAGTAGGCCGCCTCGCTGGCTCCGCCGTGGGAGCGTTCGTACTCGTTAGAGCCGAGCAGGGTCCACAGCAGCCGGAGACCCCCCGCGACGGCCATGCCCGATCCAATCCAGAGCCAGACGCGCCTGGCGTCGGCGTGGAGCCGCGCGTTGAGCCCCGCCAGGGCCGCCAGCGCGAAGTGCAGCAGGAAGCCGAGCGGGTGGAGGAGCAGCAGGACGGGCGCCAGCGCGGCGCCGTAGCCCCAGGTGATCCGCCGGCCCGGGTGGAGGCTCGCGAGGAACACGAAGGGCCAGGCCAGGTGGATGCTCGTCAGCAGCTCCGAGACACCCGATAGGTTCACCTGATTGGCCACCAGGCAGAGGGAAGGGAAGAGGATCAGGGCCGGCGCGGACCGCCGTGTGGCGAGCCAGCAGGCGAGCAGCGACAGTACGGGCAGGGCCGCATAGCCGGCCGAGAACCAATGGCGCAGCAGCGTCGCGTCGCTGGTCAGATGGGTGGCCGCCCAGGCCGGCAGCTGCGGAAGGACGGCGGCGAATCGAAGGTTCGGTATCTCAGGTACCCCGTCCATGACGAGCCGAAAGAAATAATAGGTGCCATCGCCGTAGAGGGGCAGCCCGACCAGGGCGGCGAGTCCATAGGCAAGCGCGATGGCCCCGAGTCCAAGCAGGATTGGATTCCCCCGGGGGGCCGGTTGACCGGGAGACGTGGCTTCGGGGACGTCGGGGGCCGTGAGCTCGCGATGGGGGCTGGGAGGGGGCATGGGAGTTGGGCGCCGGCTGCCGATCTTGGGGTTCAGCCCTCGGAGGCGTTCCTGCGTAAGGTGTCCGTCTGGACAGGGGTAAGCCGAAACATGGAGAAAAGCCCTCAACACATTGTATAAAAGTAACGTTTTTCGTGCCTTGCTGATTCAGGCTGGGCCCTGAGTCGCAAGGGATCCGCGGAGCTTGCACCGGTGTCGTCGGACCCTGAGGGGGCCACCGGGAGTCAAGCCGGCCCTGTGCGGTTTCGACGACCCAGCCGCGGTGGGAAGTCGTGGCCTCTGGTTGTGCACCAAGGCCGCAAATGGGACCATAGGCCAGTCGTATCGCGTTAGAACCCCGCCAAGTCATTCAATGAGATCCAGACCGAGCCGCGTTCG
>JBAPYD010000017.1:0-6150 GCA_049284555.1 Chromatiaceae bacterium
CCTTGGCGCGGTCCCAGTCCTGATAGCGAAAGAGGATGGTCGTCCAGCTCCCCTTGGACAGGATCACCTTGTCCAGCTCTCGGGTGGTCTCGATGCCGTCCTCGGAATAGGAAACGGTCAGGTCCTCGGCCCGTTCGCTCATTGCTCCTCTCCCGTCAGAGGGACTGTCGGATCGTCGTGCTGAATCGGCGGCTGCTCGGCCGGCATGCGGGCGCCATATTGCCTGAGGGTGGCGACGATGTCCTGGGTCTGTGGCGCCCTGGGATCCTGGGCCCGCGCCAGGGCCAAGGGGGTCAGGCCGCTCCCGTCTGGTTGGTTCACGTCTGCTCCCCGCTGCAGGAGGCGTCTGACCGCCGCGAGATGGCCGTGTCGGATGGCCAGGTGCAGCGGCGTCTCACCCGCGGGGTCCGGCCGGTTGAGGTCGGCGCCGCGACGGACCAGGAAGTCGTAGGTGTCGCGGTCCGAGCCCCCGCTGGCGACCAGGGCCAGGAGGGCCGCCTGGGGCTCCAGCCGGGCGCCCTGATCGAGCAGCAGTGCGGCCACCTGGGTCTTGCCGTGCGTGAGGGCCAAATCCAATGGGGTCTCCCCCGCGGCGTTGCGTGCCTCCAAAGAGGCGCCATGACTGGCCAGCTCCCGGACGATGCTGACTCGTCCAGCACGGGTCGCCACGTGGAGCGGAAGGTCCCCGGTGGGATCGGGCTGGTTCAGGTCGGTGCCCCAGCGGATATGGCGCTTGATCTGCTCGAGGTCACCCACCTGGACCGCCCGGTAGAGACTGACCGTCGGCGGCTGGGGCCGGCCGCACGCGGCCAGCAGTAGGGCGAGGAGCAAGAGGGCCAGGGTTGGTGAAGACGTCATGGAGCGACCTGGTCGGCGGGGATGACGGGCGGGCCTGCCGCAGTCCTGGGGGCACTGGCCGCCACCGGCGTGGCGAAGGATGGTAAGGCCGGCGATCTCGGCCCGCAACGGGGTCGAGCGTCCGTCCTGCCGGTCACGGCCCCGTGCTACGCTAGGGCGCATGTTCTGGAAGCTTGTACTCACCGCTGCGGTCATTCTGGGGGCCTTCCTGGTTATTCGGGCGCGCATGCTCCGTCCCCGCGAGGCCCCGGTCTCCGAGAGCCAGCCACGTCCGGCCGTTTCCCGGGGCCTGGTCCGGGGACTCGCCTACGCCTTGGCCGGGCTCAGTCTCGGGGGGGCGGCATTCTATCTGGTCCACTCCTGGGACGCGGGCCGGCAGATCCTTCTGGTCCAGGTGGTCAATGCCAACACGGGGCTCATGGCAGAGTACCAGGCACGCCGCCGCGACATCGAGGCACGCGGTTTCCGCACCCTGGAGGGGCAGGTGATCCGGCTGGCGGATGTGGAGCGGATGATTCTGACCCCGGCCGATCGAGAGCGTGCTCCCAGATTCGAACCGTCGGATTGACAGGCGTCGTATGATCATATGGAATTCCGTAATATCGCACGTCGGGTGATCGCAGACGCGATGTCGTCTCCGTGCCCCAGGGCCGCGGACCCAACCACACGAGTGTTCCCATGGCGCATGTCCCCGATGGGGTCCTGTCGACACCGGTCCTGGTTGTAGGTGCGCTGGGTAGCCTCGCACTCCTGACCCTGTCATTGCGTCGATTGGACTATGGGCATCTGCCCCATGCCGCGGTGCTGTCCGCCGCCTTCTTCGTCTCCTCCTTGATCAGCGTGCCCCTGGGGCCGAGCAGCGTTCACCTGCTGCTCAATGGGCTCATGGGGGTGATGCTCGGCTGGACCGCGGTGCCGGCCCTGTTGGTCGCGCTCTGCCTTCAGCTGGTCTTCTTCGGCCACGGGGGTCTCGCCGCCCTGGGGGTCAACACCCTGAACATGGCCATTCCAGCCCTCCTGTGTGGTCTGGCTCTGCGGCCGCGGCTCGCCCGGGCCGGCCCCGGGGGCATCTTCCACATCGGCGCGGCGGCCGGTGGAATCGGTGTGCTGCTGACCGGTCTCCTGGTGGTCCTGAGCCTGGTCCTCAGCGACCGTGCCTTTCTGCCGGCGGCCCAGGTCCTTGCGGTGAGCGTCCTGCCCTTGGCCCTGGTGGAGGCCCTGATCACCGGCACGGTGCTGTCCTTCCTGGCTCGCGTGGATCCCGGGTCCGTGCTCGGAGAGGGAGCGGGGCGTGCCTAGCCTGCGCCGGTCCTTGCCGTTGGTCCTGACCCTGGTTGCGACGCCCGTCTTCGCACACGGGATTCAGGTCTTCGCCTTCGCGGACGGGGACCGCATCGAGGGCTCGGCCTACTTCGCCGGTGGAGGAGTGGCGAGCGGGGCCCACATCCGGGTGTTGGACGCCGAAGGGGGCCTCCTGGCGCAGCTCGAGCCGGACGCCGAAGGGGCCTTCAGCTACCGGGCCCGGGCGCCCGTCGACCATCTCATCGTGGCCGAGACGGGGGACGGGCACCGGGCGGAATGGCGGGTCAGTGCCGCCGAGCTGGGCCCGGGCTTCCCCACGGCAGCGGCTCAAGGCTCGGCGTCCGAGGGCGGCGTGGCTGGGAGATCGTTCGCTGATCCGTCGGCGCAGTCCGAGCTTACGGCCCTGATCGAGCAGGCGGTCGCCCGTCAGGTGCGACCCTTGCGCGAAGAGTTGCTCGCTGCACAGGGTCGCGCCAGTCTGCGCGACGTCCTGGGCGGGATCGGTTACCTCTTCGGGCTTGCCGGTGTGCTGATGTGGTGGCGCTGCCGCGGGTCGCGGGATCTCAAGTGACGGTTTCCGACCGCGGGTTGTGGCCGGGAGGCGGAGGTGGCGCCGACTGGCTGGTCCGCCGGGACCCGCGCCTGCGCATCCTCGCCGCCGTCGCCCTTGCCCTCGCGATTCTCAGCCTGGGGTCGCTCCCGGCCCTGCTCGCTTCCCTGGGACTCGCGCTCGTCCTGGCCC
This sequence comes from Chromatiaceae bacterium, assembly GCA_049284555.1. Classification (GTDB taxonomy): domain Bacteria; phylum Pseudomonadota; class Gammaproteobacteria; order Chromatiales; family Chromatiaceae; genus Thiodictyon. The sequence continues at coordinate 2,903 of JBAPYD010000017.1, forward strand.
GCGCCAGCGGTCAAGGCTGGGGTACGCTGGGTCGCCGGCTCCTCCTCTTCCAGGGGCTGTTGGCGGTGCTGCTCCTGACCTTGCCCTTTACGGTCCCGGGAACCCCTATCCTGGAGCTCGGGCCCTTGACCGCGAGCCGCGAGGGACTGGCCCGGGCCTTCCTGATCTTGCTCAAGGCCAATGCCGTGGTGCTGGTCCTCGGGGGCCTCGTCGGGGGACTCGAGCCGGTGGTCTTCGGCCACGCCCTGGCGCGCCTGCGGGTACCAGAGAAGCTGGTGCACCTCTTGCTTATGACGGTGCGCCAGATCGCCCTCCTGGATCAGGAGTACCGACGGCTCCGCCAGGCCATGCGTGCCCGGGCCTTCGTCCCCCGCAGCAACCGGCATACGTGGAACAGCTATGCCTGGCTGATCGGCATGCTCCTCGTGCGTGCCCTGGGGCGGTCCCGTCGGATGCTTGCGGCCATGCGATGCCGCGGGTTCCAGGGGCGCTTCTACCTGCTCGACACGGCGGACTGGGCGCCGGCGGACAGCACCTTCACGGTCGCGCTCGGCTTGCTCCTCGCCGCACTCCTGGCCCTGGGGCATTTGTCGTGATGGCAGCCTCCTCGGACCGCGACTCGGCTCTGCTGGAGCTTCGCGGTGTCGGCTTCAGCTATGGGGGCAGATCCGTCCTAGCGGGGGTCGACCTGCGCCTGGGGGCGGGGGAGCGGGTGGCCCTGATCGGACCCAACGGGGCCGGGAAGACCACCCTGCTGCATCTACTGGTGGGACTGCAGGTCCCGGATCGGGGTGAGGTCCTGGCCTTCGGCCGGGCGCGACGGGCCGAGACGGACTTCTTCGAGGTCCGTGCCCGGGTCGGCCTCTTGTTCCAGGACTCGGATGACCAGCTGTTCTGCCCAACGGTGCTCGAAGACCTCGCCTTCGGTCCCCTCAACCTGGGGCGCAGCCCGGATCAGGCCCGGGCGGACGCCGAGCGGATCCTGGACCTGCTCGGGCTCGTGGGTCTCGCCGATCGGGTCACCCATCGCCTATCCGCCGGCGAGAAGCGCCTGGTGGCCCTGGGCACGGTGCTCGCCATGGACCCCGAGGTGCTGCTGCTCGACGAGCCCACCAACGGGCTCGACGAGGCCACGGAGGCGCGCCTCACGGACCACCTCGCCGGTGCACCCCAGGCCATGCTGATCGTCTCCCATGACCGTCGGTTCCTGGAGCGGCTGGCCACTCGGGCCCTGGTACTGGATGGGGGGCGCCTCGCCGAGGCCACCCTCCATCGGCATCCCCACAGCCACAGTCATACCCATCTGCACATCCATGTCTCGGGGGAGGCGGCCGAGCACGGATCGAAGGTCCCCTATCATGGGGATCATCATGCCGCCGACCCGGATCCGAGCGCTGACCCGTGAGCGGACGGGTGGCGGTCGCGGGGGCCCCCAGCGGGCCGCTTGGCGGAAGGGAGGTCCACGAACTGGCCGCTGGGGGCCGCGAGTCGGGTAACATGACCCGGCTTGACCGCCGCTCGGCGAGGCGTTCCGATTTGGCAGGGCGAGCCCGAGGGCGCCGAGGCGCGTTCAAGGCGCTCGTGCGATCCGAGGTCGCCATGGCGGTTCGTCGGCGGTTGTCTCTCGAGGTGACGAGCACGAGCATGATGCGAGCCTGGATCCTGTTGACCGCCCTCCTGGTCGCCACCGCGGCTCGGGCCGAGCCGATTCGGGTCTTCGTGGGCGTCCCGCCGCTCCAGACCTTCGTCGAGGGGGTGGGGGGTCGGCACGTGGAGGTCCACAGCCTGGTCCAGCCCGGACAGAGCCCCCACGCCTACGAGCCGACGCCGCGCCAGGTTGCGGCCCTCACATCGGCGGATCTCTACGTGGGGATCGGCCTTCCGTTCGAGGCGGGACAGCTCCCGCGGATCCGTGCCGCCGATCCCGGCCTGCGCGTCCTGGACGCCCGGGAGGGGATCGACCTGCGTCGACTCGAGGTCCACGACCATGGCGAGACCCGGGAGGGAGGGGCCCACGAGCACGGACATCCGGGGGACCCCGAGGCGGCGGCCCGAGCGGAGCAGTTCGAGATGGACCCCCACGTCTGGACCAGTCCCCCCCTCGGCAAGCACATCGCCCGTGCGATCCGTGACGCCCTCACGGAGATCGACCCCGCCAACACCGCGGCCTATGAGGCCAATTACAACGAATTCTCCGCCGGCCTCGATCGGCTCGACCGGGAGATCCGCGCCGAGCTCGATCCCCTGACCCGTCGCCGGTTCATGGTCTACCATCCGGCCTGGGGCTATTTCGCCGACACCTACGGGCTGGTGCAGATCCCGATCGAGAAGGCGGGCAAGGAGCCGGGACCGCGGTCCCTGGCCGCGCTCGTCGATCAGGCGCGACGGGAGGGTGTCAAGGTGATCTTCGTCCAGCCCCAGCTGGCCTCGAAGGCCGCGGAGCAGGTGGCGGTCGCCATCGGCGGGCGGGTCGTAGTGATCGACCCGCTGGCGGCCGATTACGAGGCGAGTCTGCGCCGAGCGGCTCGGGAGATCGCCGAGGCCGCTAACCAATGATCGCGCGCCCGGCCGCTGCCCGAATCCCTTCCCACCCCGTCGATTCCCCCCAGGAGTTACCCGGATGAAGCGTCTGACCCTCGCCAGCTGTGTCGCAGCCGCCCTGGTGGTGCTCGCCAACGCGGGGCTGGCAGGGGAGGGGCACGGCCAGGGTCATGGGGGGCACGGAGCCCACGTGCACGGCCTGGGACGGCTGGACCTGGCCCAGGATGGGCCCGAGCTGCATCTGAGGCTGGAGACGCCAGCCGCCAACATCCTGGGATTCGAGCACAGGCCCCGTGGGGACGCGGAGCGCGCGGCCCAAGCGGAGGCGCTGGCCGCGCTGAGGGACGGGCAGGCCCTGTTTCAATTCACCGAGGCGGCCGGCTGCGCGCTGGAGGAGGTCGTGGTGGAGTCGACCCTGGTGGAGCCAGGGGAGGACGACCGGGCGGGCGAACATCCCGGCCAAGACGAGGAGGGCGACACGCACGCCGACATCGAGGTGGCGTATCGCTTCCTCTGTGCGCGGCCGGGGGCGTTGAAGGAGGTCCGCGTCGCCCTGTTCGACCGGTTTCCGTCCCTTGAGCGTCTCGAGGTCCAGCTCGTCACGGAGCGTGGTCAGGCGGGCGCCGAGCTGACCCCGACCAGCCCGTTGCTGAGGCCTTGAGGCCGATGGGTGCCTTCCCTGCGGGGTCCCCAACGCGGCCCTCGGA
>JBAPYD010000018.1:0-22006 GCA_049284555.1 Chromatiaceae bacterium
GCCCCGAGGCGGTCCAGCCCGACGCGCCCCTGGACGGCCTGCCGCTGGGCTGGCCGGCCCGGCCCGAGGACCTCTTCGTGGACGAGCAGGGGGAGCCGGTACGCATCGACAAGGCCTTCTCCTGGGAGTACCCGCTGGCCGTCCATGGCCTGATGCACAATGTCATCACCAACGCCTGGCGGGGCGACCCCTACCCGATCGATACCCTGCTGCTCTTCATGGCCAACATGGCCTGGAACTCGACCATGAACACGGCCGAGGTCCGCAAGATGCTGACGGCCAGGGGCGGGGATGGGGAGTACCGGATCCCCTTCCTGGTGGTCTGCGACGCCTTCTCCTCCGAGACGGTGGCCTTCGCCGACCTGGTCCTGCCGGATACGACCTACCTGGAGCGACACGATGTCCTCTCCATGCTGGACAGGCCCATCTCCGAGTACGACGGGCCCGTTGACTCGGTGCGCCTGCCGGTTCTACCCCCGAAGGGCGAGTGCAAGCCCTTCCAGGAGGTCCTGATCGAGCTGGGGTCCCGCCTGGGGCTGCCCGCCTTCGTGCGTGAGGACGGCAGCCGCAAGTACCGGGACTACCCGGATTTCATCGTCAACTACGAGACCAGCCCCGGCTCGGGCATCGGCTTTCTGGCCGGTTGGCGCGGCAAGGGGGGCGAGAAGTTCCTCAAGGGCGAGCCCAATCCCCGTCAGTGGGAGCAGTACGCCAAGCACGGCTGCGTCTACCACCATGAGCTGCCCCGCTCCTACCAGTACAACCGCAACTGGAACAAGGGCTATCTGCACTGGGCGCGGGCCCATGGCATGACCCGCTATGCGGAGCCGATCATCCTGAACCTCTACTCGGAGGTGCTTCAGCGTTTCCGGCTCGCCGCCCAGGGCAAGCGTCCCGGGCGCCAGCCGCCGGAGCGGCTGCGTCGCCGTATCGAGACTTACTTTGATCCGCTGCCCTTCTATTACGAGCCCCTCGAGACCCGGCTCACGGATACGCAACGCTATCCGCTCAACGCGCTGACCCAGCGTCCCATGGCCATGTACCACTCCTGGGACAGCCAGAACGCCTGGCTGCGTCAGATCCACAGCCACAACTATCTGTTCGTGAACCCCCGCGTGGGGGCCGCCAACGGCTTCGACGACGGGGACTGGATCTGGGTGGAGTCCGCCCACGGCAAGGTTCGCTGCCAGTGCCGCTTCTCCGAGGCGGTGGAGCCGGGGACCGTCTGGACCTGGAACGCGATCGGCAAGGCGGCCGGGGCCTGGGCCCTGTCGCCCAAGGCGGACGAGTCGCGCAAGGGGTTCCTGCTCAATCATCTGATCGCGGAGGAGCTGCCTCCCAACGAGTGCGGGGAGCATGTCTCCAACTCGGACCCCGTCACCGGTCAGGCCGCCTGGTTCGACGTGCGGGTGCGGGTGTACAAGGCAGGGCCCGACGAGCCGCCGATCACCGCGCCCCAGTTCGACCCCATGCCCCGACTTCCAGGGCAGCAACGGCGGCGCCCGCGCTGGCAGGCGTACGTGGCGGGCCTGTTCTCCAAGACGATGCGCTAGTGTCGCCCTGAAGGGCCAATCTGACCCCCCGGAGGGAGTGATCCACCAATGAACGATGTGACGACCCAGGCCGAGGAGAATCACGCTCGCTTCATCCGCGACGTGCGGGACAGCGGGATCGTCTGGGGGCTCAAGTCCGACCAGGGCTGGGCCGTGTGCGAGTCCAACGAGTACGAGGATACGGATGTGTATCCCTTCTGGTCCGACCAGGCGCAGGCCCGCCTTCACTGCCGGGACGACTGGGCCGGTTTCGTGCCCGAGAGCCTGGCGCTCGACCTCTTCGTCGACACCTGGCTCGCCGGCATGAGCGAGGACGGTGTCCTGGTCGGCACCAACTGGGACGAAGAGTTGTCCGGACTGGAACTGGAGCCGGACGATCTGGCCGAGGAGCTGCTCGGCGCGGGGAGCGCCGACGACGAGGACGACGATGCGGACGAAGGCGAGGAGGACGATGAGGATTGGCGCTAGGGAGATGCTGATCGAATGTCATCCTGGCATTGGATCAGCCGGGCGATCCCTCGCCCGGACGGGAAACGCAACAGAGCAGCGTTTCCCTAAGTCCGGAATCGCCCCGTCGATTCCGCCCAAATCCGCTGGTGGCGTGCGATGACCCAATTGGCCCTGGTGATCGATCTCAACGTCTGCGTGGGTTGCCACGCCTGCGTGACCTCCTGCAAGCAGTGGAACACCTCCGGCTGGGCGGGGCCCCTCACGGACCTCAATCCCTACGATGCGGACCCCACGGGGACCTTTTTCAACCGGGTTCAGACCTTCGAGGTGGGGAGCTTTCCCAATACCGAGACGGTGCACTTCCCCAAGAGCTGCCTGCATTGCGAGGACCCGCCCTGTGTGCCCGTGTGCCCCACGGGCGCCTCCTACAAGCGCCCGGACAATGGCGTCGTCCTGGTCGACTACGACAAGTGCATCGGCTGCAAGTACTGCTCCTGGGCCTGCCCCTACGGCGCCCGCGAGCTGGACGAGCGGCAACGGGTGATGAAGAAGTGCACGCTGTGCATCGATCGCATCGCGGATCTGAGCTTACCGGAGCGGGAGCGCAGGCCCGCCTGTGTGCTCGCGTGTCCGACCAATGCCCGTCTGTTCGGTGATGTCCACGATCCCGACTCGGAGGTCTCGGTCGCGATCCGGGAGCAGGGCGGCTATCAGCTCATGCCCGAGTGGGGCACCAGGCCCGCCAATCACTACCTGCCCAGGCGCAAGACCCGCATGCACATCGACCCGGAGGAGCTGAAGCGGGCCGACAATCCCCTGCGCAAGGAGGATCTCACCACCTACACGGGCGAGGAGGCGCTGGATGATGTGGCCTGGTAGGACGTTGCGAGTGGCGAGTGGCGAGGGCCGAAGAGTCGGACGGTGGGCTCGCGGTGCGCGCTTAACCAGCCTCAACCCCTTCGTTTTACTCGCAGCTCGTGACTCGTAACTCGCTACTTCAGTCATGCACCCCGCATTCTCAGTCATCTTCCTGACCACACTGATCGGTGCCGGTCAGGGCCTTTTCCTGGCCCTCTTCACGGGCCAGCTCTATGCCCTTGCCAAGCTGCTGCCGGCCCAGGGGGGCAGATTCTATGCATTGGGGAGCCTGATCGCCCTGGCCCTTCTGATACTGGGGCTCGTCGCATCCTTCTTCCACCTGGGCCGTCCCGAGCGGGCCTGGCGTGCGGCGAGCCGGTGGCGGACCTCCTGGCTGTCCCGGGAGGTCCTGGTCCTGCCGCTCGTCATGGCCCTGGTAGCCGCCTACGGGCTCGCCCATTGGTTGGGCTGGACCCAGCCCCTGTTGACCCTGAGCGGTGCCCTTCCGGTGGACCCCACCCTGTTGATCGGGCTGCTCGGGACCCTGGCGACCTTCGCCCTCTTCGTGTGCACCGCCATGATCTACGCGAGCGTCAAGTTCCTGGAGGAGTGGCACTCGCCCCTCACGGTCGCCAATTTCACCCTGTTCGGGATCGCCTCCGGCTTCATGTTGGCCGCTGCCTATTCCGCCTGGGGGGGCAATCCGCTGGTGACCTTCTTCGGCACCTGGGCCGTGGTGGCCACCCTGCTGGCCCTGGTCACGCGGCTGGCCTCCCTGTCCCGAAACGCCCGCCTGCGGCACAAGAGCACGCCCCAGAGCGCCATCGGCGTGCGCCACAAGGCGGTGATCCAGAAGGCCCAGGGGGCCACCGGCGGTTCCTTCAATACCCGCGAGTTCTTCCACGGCCGCGCCCCGGTCACGCTGCGGCAGGTGCGCTGGCTCTACCTCCTGCTGGTCTTTCCGCTTCCCATCCTGCTCATCGCCGCCGCCTACGGTATCGAGTCTCCGACCCTTCCCATGGCGGCCTTCGCGGTCCAGTTCCTGGGTCTCCTCGCGGAGCGCTGGTCCTTCTTCGTCGAGGCCCGCCACCCGCAGAACCTCTACTATCAGTCCGTGGCCTGAGTCCTTTGCCTGCCGAGCGACCGGGGTGGGGCTGATACAATCGAACGCCTGACCCCGGCTGAAGGCCTGGAGCTATCCATCCATGAAGGTTCTGATCACGGGCGCGGCCGGGTTCATCGGCTCCAGCCTCTCGCTGCGACTCCTGGAGCGCGGCGATCAGGTCGTCGGCGTCGACAACCTGAACGACTACTACGACGTCTCGCTCAAGGAGGCGCGCCTCGCCCGTACCCGGGCCTACCCGGAGTTCATCGACGTCCGCGCCGACATCGAGGACGAGGCGAGCATGCGGGATCTGTTCGCCGCCCACAGGCCGGAGCGGGTGGTGAACCTGGCCGCCCAGGCGGGGGTGCGCTACTCGATCGAGAATCCCATGGCCTATGTCCGCACCAACCTGGCGGGATTCGCCAATATCCTCGAGGGCTGCCGTCACACGGGGGTCGAGCACCTGGTCTATGCGTCGAGCAGCTCGGTCTACGGGCTCAATGCGCGGATGCCCTTCTCGGTCCATGACAACGTGGACCATCCGGCGAGCCTCTACGCCGCCAGCAAGAAGGCCAACGAGCTCATGGCCCACACCTACAGCCACCTCTATGGCCTGCCCGCGACGGGGCTGCGGTTCTTTACCGTCTACGGGCCCTGGGGGCGGCCGGACATGGCGCTGTTCAAGTTCACCCGGGCGATCCTGGCGGGCGAGCCGATCGACGTCTTCAACTACGGCAAGCACCGTCGCGACTTCACCTACATCGACGATATCGTCGAGGGTGTGATCCGGGTCCTCGACCGTATTCCCGAGGGCAACCCCGACTGGTCAGGGGACCAGCCGGACCCGGCGACGGCCCGCGCACCCTACCGGCTCTACAACATCGGGAATCACAAGCCGGTCGAGCTCATGGAGTACATCGCCGTGCTCGAGCGGTGCCTCGGCATGAAGGCCCGGATGAACCTGCTGCCGCTGCAGCCCGGGGATGTGCCCGACACCTACGCCGACGTGGGCGACCTGGTGACGGACACCGGCTACCGCCCCGATACCTCGGTCGCGGACGGCGTCGCGCGGTTCGTCGCCTGGTATCGGACGTTCTACGGGGTTTGAGCACGGCCCTGGCTCGGGGCCGAGTCCTGCGGCTCAGCCCTCTTCGTCCAGATAACCCTCCTTGAACAGGTAGAGCAGGATGGCCTGGGCTGCCTCGGTGGGCGAGAGTTGGCTGGTGTCGATCTCCATTTCGGGGTGCTCGGGGACCTCGTAGGGGTCGCTGATCCCCGTGAACTCCGGGATGATTCCCTTGCGGGCCTTCGCGTAGAGACCCTTGCGGTCCCGTGCCTCGCAGACCTCGAGCGGGGTCGAGACATGGATTTCGATGAATGCCCCGTGGGCCTCGATCATCTCCCGCACGGCCTGCCGCGTTTCCGCGTAGGGGGCGATGGGGGCGCAGATGGCGATGCCGCCATTCTTGGTGATCTCGCTCGCGACGAAGCCGATCCGCCGGATGTTCAGATCCCGGTGGGCCTTGGAGAAGCCCAGCTCGCTGGAGAGATGCTGGCGCACGATGTCCCCGTCGAGCAGGGACACGGGTCGCCCGCCCGACTCGACGAGCTTGGCGTAGATGATGTTCGCCAGCGTCGACTTGCCCGATCCCGACAAACCCGTGAAGAAGACGGTGATGCCCTGGCGGCTGCGGGGTGGGTAGACGCGGCGAAGCTCCTCCAGTACCTCCGGGTAGCTGAACCAGTCGGGTATCTCCCGGCCCTGCAGCAGCAGACCGCGCAGCTCCTGGGCGTCGATGGAGACCGCCTCCAGTTCCTCCTTCTCGATCCGATCGGCCGGGAGGAAGGCCTGCTTGGAGGGCACATAGCGGTGCTCGGGCACGGGCACGACCTGGATGTCCAGCTCCTCCCCGAAACCCTGGACATAGTCGATCGCCGCGTATCCTGGATAGAAGCGGCTCTCCTGTTGCCTGGCCAGCGGGGGTGAGCCATGGTCCGGGCCCATCAGGAGATGGGAGCAGCCGTAGTTCTGGTTGACCAGGGCGTGCCACAGGGCCTCCCGGGGTCCCGCCATGCGCATCGCCAGGGGGAGCAGGGAGAGGGTGCTCATGTCGTGGGGCAGATGGCGGGCGATGGCCTTGTAGCAGCGCACGCGGGCGTAGTAATGGATGTCTCCCGGCTTGGTCTCGCCCACGGCGGGGTGGATCAGGATGTGGGCCTGGTTCGCCTTGGCCGCCTCGATCACCAGACGCCGCTGGAGCTTGTGAATGGGGTTGGTCGTCTGGAAGGCGAGCACCTGGCGCCAACCGGTCTTGGTGAACTGATGGCGCAGCTCCTCGGGCGTGTTCCACAGGTTCTCGAAGTCGTGGTGGGAAGGCAGCTGGATGCCCTCGAGGGTACCCGCCACGTAGACGCCCTTGACCCGGGTCTTGAGGTACCGCACTCCAGGATGATCGTGCGAATCGGTGCCGTAGACCAGATTCGCCTCCCGGTCCTTGTCGGCCTCCCAGAGCTCCGAGACGGTCAGCACGGCGGGCATGAAGCCCTCCGGATCCCGCAACGCCAGCTGCTGACCGGGGGTCAGCTTCTCCGCCAGATCGGCGCCGATGTCCAGCACGATGGGGATGGGCCACAGGGCCCCGTCCGGCAGCCGGGCGCGCTCCAGTACCGACTCGTAGCCCTGTTGGTCCATGAAGCCGTCGAGGGGGGCGAATCCCCCGCTGAGCAGGAGCTCCAGGTCGCAGAGCTGGCGCTGGGACAGGGTCAGGGACTGAAAGCCCATGGACTCCTTGCGCAGGATGCCGGCCCGGTCCTCCCCGACCAGGAGCGTCTGCGGGGTGGGGGTCTGATCCATGGTGGGATGACTGCTGTTCATCTGCGTTACCGTGTGGGGGCGTTGTCCTGGCGGTCGAGGGGGGTCATCGGGTGCGTCCTTCGGCCTCTCCGGCCAGACCGAAGAGGCCGTCGAGGCGGGCGATCAGCTCCCGAAGCTGCAGCGCCATGATAGCGAACTCGGCGTCCAGCCGGTGGGCTGCATCCTCCCCGTCGTCGATCTCATCCAGCAGGGCCGTATCCAGTCGCAGCCGCTTGATTGACAGATCCTCTGCCAGCACGAAGCGCAGGCGCTGGTCCCACTCCAGGGCGAGCTTCACCACCCGCTTGCCGGCGCGCAGATGGTTGAGGATTTCCTCGCTCCCCAGGTCCTGGCCGCTGCAGCGGATGACCCCCGTCCCGTCCTGGGGGTCCCGCAGCTCGCAGGAGTCCTCGGGGGCGAAGTCGGAGGGGGACTGCCCGGTGAGCAGCCAGCCCGTCAGGATATCCCCCACGGGGCGAGCGGCCGAGGCCGGCTTGGCCGGCAGGCTCCCCAGGGTCTCGCGCAGGAGCGAGACCACGTCCTCCGCCTGGCGCTCGCTGGCCGAGTCCACGACCAGCCAGCCACTTTGGGTATCCACGTAGAGCAGGGTGCGGCGGGAGCGGGTGAACGCGCGCGGCAGCATCTCGTTGACGACTTGCTCCTTGATGCGGCGGCGCTCGGAGCGCCCGATGTCGCGGCCCTCGCCGGCCTCGATCTCGTGGACCCGCTCGTCCAGGGCCTCGCTCACCGCGGAGGAGGGCAGCAGCCGCTCCTGCTTGCGGGAGCACAGGAGCAGGCAACCCGCCACGCTGTGGACCAGGGCGCTGGTGTCCTCCCCAAGGGGGGCGGACCAGCCCAGGGTGGCGGTCTCGACCGGCCCGCAGGGGCGAAAGGGCCTGCTCGCGAGCTGAGCCTCCAGGCCGGCTCCGTCGAGCGCGACGGGTGTTTCCAGGCGAAACAGCCTGGCGTTCTTGAACATGCGGACACCCCCATCCAAAAAGGGCGCGATTATGCCCGAGGGTGGGCGGGGGTGGAAGGAACCGTGGTGGTCGCTGGGCCCCGGCTTGGCCTGCCGCGAGGGCGTCAGTGTCGTTCGATCGGTCTGATCTCCACCGGGAGCCTCCGGTTGCCCCAGGTACCGGGGCGCGCCTCGAAGATCCCGGCGCAGGGCGTGCCGCAGGCCGCGCACCGGCCCTGATCATCGAGCCCCCAATGCCCGAGCCGGTACCAATCCCGCTCGATCAGCAGGGCACCGCAGTGGTGGCATCGGGTGCTGCCTCCCTCGGAATCATGGACATTGCCGGTGTAGGCATAGCGGACCCCGTTTCGCATGGCGATGGCGCGTGCGCGGGTCAGGGTCGCGGGTGGGGTGGGCGGGGCGTCGCGCAGCTTCCAGTCCGGGTGGAAGGCGGTGAAGTGCATCGGGACATCCGGCCCGAGCTCCGCGACCACCCAGCGGGTCATCTCGTCGATCTCGGCGTCGGAGTCGTTGTAGCCCGGGATCAGGAGGGTGGTGAGCTCGACCCACACCCGGGTCTCGCGGCGCAGATAGCGCAGGGTCTCCAGAACGGGCTCCAGGTGACCCCCGCAGACCCGGTGGTAGAAGTCGTCGGTGAACCCCTTGAGGTCCACGTTCGCCGCATCCATCGGGGCGAAGAAGGCCTCCCGCGCCCCGGGACTCACGTAGCCCGCGGTGACGGCGACGTTACGGATGCCCAGGCGCTGGCAGGCCAGGGCGGTGTCCACCGCGTACTCCAGGAAGATGACCGGGTCGTTGTATGTGTAGGCGACGGACCTGCAGCCCAGCTCCGCCGCCTGCCGCGCGATGTCCTCGGGCATGGCGGTGGCGGCCAGGGTATGCTGGTCCCTGGACTTGCTCATGTCCCAGTTCTGGCAGAACCGGCAGGCGAGGTTGCAGCCCGCGGTGCCGAACGAGAGGACCGGCGTTCCGGGGAGGAAATGATTGAGCGGCTTCTTCTCGATCGGGTCCACGCAGAAGCCGCTGGAGCGGCCATAGCTGTCGAGGACGATGGCCCCGTTGTGACAGCTTCGCACGAAGCAGAAGCCCTGCTGCCCCTCCCGCAGACGGCAGGCCCTGGGGCAGACATCACACTGCACCCGCCCGTCTGGGAGCGGGTGCCAGAACTCGGTTGCATGGTTTGACATTGGACTTGCACCCCCGGTGCATGCACCGGCTCGAACGACCCCAACCTTAACTAGAATGTTAGTCAGTGGAATCGAGTTGATGGGGCCTTTGCCATGATCAGCGATCGCCAACCGGCCGTTGCCGGGCTCTTCTATCCGGCCGATCCCAAGACCCTGCGCCATCAGGTGCAATCCATGATGGATAACGCCGCACCGGCGTCCCTGGCGGAGGTCAAGGCGCTGGTGGTGCCCCACGCGGGCTATCAATACTCCGGACCCATCGCCGCGTCGGCCTATGCCCAGCTCGCCCCGCTCGCGGCGCGTATTCGGCGCGTCGTCCTCTTCGGGCCGGCCCATCGCGTCTACTTTCGGGGGATCGCCTATCCCGACGCGGAGCGCCTGCTGACCCCGCTCGGGCCCGTGGCCCTGGACGGGGACGCCCTGGATGCGCTCGCCGATCTGCCCCAGGTTCAGCGGATGGACCGCGCCTTCACCGGGGAGCACTGCCTCGAGGTCCAGCTCCCCTTCCTCCAGGCCGTGCTGCCGGACTTCCGTGTGGTCCCCCTCCTGGTGGGCGATAGCTCGCCGGAGGCGGTGGCGGAGGTCATGGAGCGGCTGTGGGGCGGGTCGGAGACCCTGATCCTGGTCAGCTCGGACCTGAGTCACTACCTCGACTACGAGACCGCTCGACAAACGGACCTGCGCACCACCCGGGCGATCGAGCGGCTGGACCCGGAGGCGCTGGACCACCACGCGGCCTGCGGCTGCACGCCCCTGTGCGGACTGCTCCTGCAGGCCCGCCGCCTGGGTCTCGAGGAGCGTACCCTCGACCTGCGCAATTCCGGGGACACGTCCGACCGCCGCGACCAGGTCGTGGGTTACGGGGCCTATGCCTTCTACTGAGACCCAACCGCTCGGCGAGGGCGAGCGACGGCAACTCCTCGACCTGGCCTGGGAGTCCATCCGCCGCGGACTGGCGGAGGGCCGCCCATCCAGGCCCGACCCCGAGCGCTTCCCGGGCCGGCTGAGGGAGCCGGGGGCGGCCTTCGTCACCCTGCATCGGTCGGGGGAGCTGCGGGGCTGTGTCGGCCATCTGGAGGCGACCCAGCCCCTGGTGCTCGACGTGGCGGACAACGCCTTCGCCGCCGCCTTCCGCGACCCCAGGTTCGAGCCGCTGGCGCACTGGGAGCTCGATGGCCTGGATCTGGACATCTCCGTCCTGACGCCCCCCACGCCGCTGGAGTTTCGGGACGAGGCGGACCTGCTCCGCCGGCTGAGACCGGGAAAGGACGGGCTGATCCTGGAGGACCAGGGCCATCGGGGCACCTTTCTGCCGACGGTCTGGGAGAGTCTGCCCGAGCCGGAGCGCTTCCTCGCCCAGCTCAAGCGCAAGGCCGGACTGCCCACGACCCATTGGAGCCCCACCCTGAAGGTCTTCCGTTACGAGACGGAGACGTTCGACAGCTGATCTGCCGACTGGAAGTACCCGCGTTCTGGGGCGTATCCCCGCTGTCGGTCCAGGCTCATCGACTCGAACCCCCACCAAGGCCCCTCGTCACCCGTGAACGACATCCATCTGGCCGGTCTCTTTCTGACCCTGATCCTGCTCTTGGTCCTCTCTGCCTTCTTCTCCGGCTCCGAGACCGCCCTGCTCACCCTGAACCGCTACCGTTTGCGCCACAGGGCCGAGCAGGGGCATCGCGGCGCGCGGCTGGCCCGGGCGCTGTTGGACCGCCCCGATCGACTGATCGGCCTCATCCTGCTCGGCAACAACTTCGTGAACATCCTGGCCTCCTCCATCGGGACCGTGATTGCCCTGCGCCTGGGCGGTGAGGCCGCGATTGGGGTCGCCGCCGGGATCCTGACCTTCGCCGTGCTGATCTTCGCGGAGGTCACGCCCAAGACCCTCGCGACCCTGCACCCGGAGCGCCTGGCCTACCCGGCCGCCTATGTCTATGGGCCCCTGCTGAAGCTTCTCTATCCGTTGGTGTGGCTGGTGAATCTGCTCGCCAACGGTCTGCTGCGGGTCCTGGGGGTGAGGCCGGAGGGGGGGAGCGCCACGTCGCTCAGCCGCGAGGAGCTGCGTACCGTGGTCAGCGAGGCGGGGGCCATGATCCCCGAGCGCAGCCGCTCCATGCTCCTGGGAATCCTGGACCTGGAGCGGGCGACGGTGGAGGACATCATGATCCCCCGAAACGAGGTGGAGGGGATCGACATCCAGGACGACGAGGCCGAGATCATGCGGGCCATCCGAACCGCGGGCTACACCCGTCTGCCGTTGTTCGACGGGGGCATCGACAACGTGGTCGGCATCCTCCACTCCCGCGATGCCCTGCATGCCATGCTCGACCGCGGGCTGGGCAAGGAGTCCTTGCGCACCATCGTGCAGGCGCCCTATTTCGTGCCCGAGGGGACGCCCCTCTACCAGCAGCTCTTGAACTTCCAGCGGGAGAAGCAGCGCATCGGTCTGGTGGTGGACGAGTATGGCGACTTCATGGGTCTCATCACCCTGGTGGACCTGCTGGAGGAGGTCGTCGGGGAGTTCGCCACGGACCCTTCCGACAGCATCTCGGAGATCCATCGGGGCGAGGACGGCAGCCTCACCATCGACTGCGGGATCGGGGTGCGGGACCTCAACCGGGCCCTGCGCTGGGATCTGCCGACCGGGGGGCCGAAGACCCTCAACGGCCTGATCCTCGACTACCTGGAGACCATCCCGGAGCCGGGGACCAGTCTCCGCCTCCATGGGCACCCCATGGAGATCATCCAGACCACCGAGAATGCCGTGAAGACGGTGCGTATCCAGCCGCGCACCCCCCGCAAGGGCAGACGCTAGGGACCAAGGGCCTCAGTCCCGGGGGCGGGACAGGAAGGTGGCCAGCGGCCTGACTGCGTAGACGAGGGCCGCGTAGGCGAGGGCGCCCGAGCCGAGGGTGGTAAGCAGCGGGCGCGCCAGGCTGTAGCCGCCGTCCGAGTAGGTCAGCGTCAGGGTGAAGAAGCAGGCAAGGGTGACGAAGGCGAGGTGCACGGAGGGGTCTATCGCAACCCCCTGCCAGCGTGCGGCGAGCCTCCCGCCGGCCCAGGCGGCAAGCACGCCACCCAGGAGACCGAAGGCCACGTCCACGGGCCAGTGGACGCCCACCGCGACCCGGCTCAGTCCCGCCAGCAGGGCGGCCGACACCAGCAGCGCCCGGGGCGCCGGCCCTCGCGCGTAGTAGACCAGGACCCCGAAGAAGAGCCCGGCGGTGACGCTGTGGCCCGAGGGGAAGCTGACCCGCCTCAGGGCGGGACCGATCAGGTTGATGGCATCCGGCCCCAGCACCGCCGGCGGTCGCGCCAGGTCGAACAGGGGCTTGAGGCCCCGGCTGTAAGCCGTGGCCACCAGGGCCCCGAGCACCAGGGCCCAGAAGACCCGGGGTCGACTGCGGGCGATGAAGAGGCTCAGCGCGAAGGGGACCCGTTCGTCACCCAGCACCGTCAGCCACTGCCAGACCCAGGGGGGGTGGGCGCTCGCCCAGGCGTTGATCCGGCCGAACCCCCCGTGATAGCCGCAGGCCAGCAGCAGGGTCAGTCCCGCGACGAGGCAGGACCAGGCCCAGAGGGCGAGCCAGGTGGCCCCGCCGGGTGGCTCCAGGCTCGTGCGCTGGGCCCCGGTCGCGAGCGCCTGTCTGAGCTCGTCCCCGAGGGAGGCAAGGAGCGAGCTAGCCATCCCGGGGAACCCTTGGCTTCGGCTCCTGCGAGGCGGGGTCGCCGATGGGGCGAACCTCCTCCCCCACCCGCACCAGGGCGACGGGCCCGCGGCGATAGATCAGATCCTGACGCAGGTCGGGCAGCTCCCGGGCCAGCGACGGCAGCTTGTCCACGCGCAGGAAGACGAGCTCACCGGGGCGGGGCATGCGATCCGGGGTGATGGACTCCCGGTAGACGCTGAAGCTCGGCATGGAGGTGCGAAACACCACCGTGGGCAGCCCCAGCTCCCGCGCCACCAGGGCGGCCTCCCGCACCGGACCCTGCATGACCTCCAGGACCCGGGGAACCAGGGCCCCATAGACCAACAGCGTCTGCAGCAGACCGGCCAGGACCAGGCGCTGCCACAGGGGCGGGCGCGACCAGAGCGCCAGCAGCAGCAACCCGAGGAGCGCCGCGAGCGAGGCCGTCAAAAAGGGCCCGTCCAGGACCGCCCGGGCCTCTTCGAGCATGGCGATCTCATGGGCCTTGTGGGACTGGGATCCAGCGAGTCCGAGCACCCAGGGGAGGGCCAGCACCAGCCCGAAGAAGAGCGCCGGGGGTGCCCAGGCCAGCCAGCGCTCCGTCAGGAGGGCCCGGTGGCGTGCCATCAGGATGAAGAGCGGCGTGGCGCCATAGAGCAGGTAGTGGGGAAGCTTGGTCCCGGAGAACGAGAAGAAGACGAGCACCACCCCGAACCAGATCCACAGGAAGCGGTCGAGGGGATTCCTCCAGGCGGCCCCGATCCCCGGGATCAGGCGCAGCATCCAGCCGCTGAAGGGCAGCAGGATCACCGGCAGGAGCACCAGGTAGTAGCCGAAGAAGCCGCCGTGACCGTGCATGGCCCCGCCGAAGCGACCGGCGTTGTGCTTGAGGAAGAAGCTCTGGAAGAAGCCCGCCCCGTCGTCGAGGTAGATGGCCAGATACCAGGGACCCGCGACGAGCACGAAGATCAGCCAGCCGAGGGGCGCCAGCACCGCCTCGACCCAGCGCTTGAGGGACCCTTGGGACCAGAAGAAGAGCAGGCTCACCACGAACGGGAAGAACACCGCCACCGGTCCCTTGGTGAGGAAGCCCAGCCCCATCCAGAGGTAGGCGCGCCAGACGTAGCGCCGCCCCTGCCGTGCGCTTTCCTCTGGCGTGTCGACGGCAGCCGAGTAGTAACGGTAGATCTCGAAGAAGGCGAGGGCGATGAAGAGGTTGAGCAGGGCATCGGCGACTGCCGCCTTGGCGATCAGGGAGACCTGGAGTGAGAGGGCCATGACCAGGCCGGCGACCGTGGCCGTGGTCCCGTCGAGACGCTCTCGCACGAAGGACCACAGGGCGAGCACCCAGAGGCTGGCGGCCAGCGCGGAGGGGAGCCGCAAGGCGAGCTCGTTGAATCCGAGGAGCTTCGCGGAGAGGGCCTGGAGCCAGTAGATGAGCACCGGCTTGTCATAGCGGGGTTCCCCGTCCTTCTGGGGGGTGATGTAGTTGCCGCTCGCGATCATCTCGCGGGTGGCCTCCGTGAAGGCCCCCTCGTCCAGGTCGTAGAGCGGCACGGCCCCGAGCTGCCAGAAGAAGGCGAGGACCAGGACCGCCGCGAGAAACCAGAGCGAGCCGACGGTGCGGTCGACGGCACCGGCCAGAGAGCGCGAGAGCCTATCGGCGGCACCCCTCATGCGGGTGTCTTCCAGTCGGCGGCCTGGGTATCGGACTCCCAGCGGATTCGGTGATGGCTCTGCGGGCTCGACGCGTAGAAGGTTCGGGTCAGGAGCTCGGCCAGCACACCGGTGGTGAGGAACTGGACCGACGCCACCAGGAACAGGATGGACACGAAGAGCATGGGCCGTTGGCCGATGTGCTGTCCCAGCACGAACTTGGCCACCAGCAGGTATCCCATCATGAGGCCCCCGATCGCCCCGAACACGATGCCGATGGAGCCGAAGAAGTGCCCCGGACGCGATCCGAAGCGCAGGAAGAAGAAGGCGGCCAGCAGATCCAGGAGCACCCGGAAGGTGCGGGAGAGTCCGTATTTGGAGCGGCCGAACTGGCGTGCCTGGTGGGTGACCTCGGTCTCGCCGATGCGGGCCGGATCGGTCACCCCGGCGACCCAGACCGGGATGAAGCGATGCATCTCCCCGAGCAGGGTCAGCTCCCGGATCACCTCGGCCCGATAGATCTTGAGACTGCACCCGTAGTCGTGGAGGGTGACCCCCGTGACCTTCCCGATGAGCAGGTTGGCGATGCGCGAGGGAATCTTGCGCATCAGAAGATCGTCCTGACGCTGGCGCCGCCAGCCCTGGAGCAGGTCCAGGTCCCGCGCGATCAGCTCATCCACCATCCGCGGAATGTCCGCGGGGTCGTTCTGCAGGTCCCCGTCCAGGGTCGCGATGAGCTCGCCCCGTGCCGCATCGAATCCGGCCTGCATGGCGGCCGTCTGTCCGAAATTGCGGCGCAGCCGGATCACGCGCACGTGTCGGCCGTAGCGCCGTGCCACCTCGGCCAGGCGCTCGCCGGTACCGTCCCGGCTGCCGTCGTCCACGCAGATCAGCTCCCAGCGACCGGTGTAATCCGCAAGTCCCCGGTGGACCCGAGCCACCAGGGGCTCCACGTTGTCGATCTCGTCGTACATCGGGATCACGACCGAGAGCGTGGGTCTCGATGCGCGGTCGCGGTTCTCTGCACTGGTCATCGCAAGGGGTCCTGCATCCAAGGTTGGGGTCTCACCGGCGCGAGGTCCAAGGAGATGGCGCGCGGAGAAACGATGGCATGGGGCGCGCGAACCCCAGGGACACGCTGATCGTGTGCGTTTCCCGTCCGGGCGCGGGATCGCCAGGCATGTTCGGTGGCGATGAGCCACTGAAAAAGGAGCGCTTCGAGCGTCGCGCCTCTCCAAGCACGAGCTGATCGACTGCCGGGATGGCATTTGATCAGCATCTCCCGAGGACGCGAGGCGGGCAGGTTCATTCGCAAGCGGGCCGGCGGGGCAAGACCCAACCTGCGAAGGCTGGACGCGCTGCAGGTGGAGGTCTGCGGTCCAAATCAAGCCCCTGTCTCTCAGGGTGGTGCGCGGAGGGGGACTCGAACCCCCACGCCTTGCGGCACTGGAACCTAAATCCAGGGCGTCTACCAATTCCGCCATCCGCGCTCGATGCGGGATTCTATACCGTCCACGGAGGCGCCGGAATGCGCGGTGCTGACCGCGGGGAAGGGATCCGCTCCCGGTTGCAGGCGCTCGAGCGCCCGAGAGATGGGGCATGCCGAGGGGCGTGCCTGTCGTCATGGCACGCGTCGCCGCTTCAATCGGTGCGCGTGGGCTGAGACCAGGCCAAAACGCGACGAGGCGCCGAGCGGCGCCTCGTCAGGGTGCTTCGGTTGGGGTACGGGCTCAGGGCTTGACGGTGGTGAGGCCCACGCTCAGCCAGTCCTGCATCCCGCCGCGGTACCACTTGAGCTTGTGGACCGGGTAGCCGTATTCAACGAGCGTCTTGATGTTGGCGGTGGATTGGGGGCACCAGATGCCGTTACAGAAGAGCACCAGGGTCTTGGCGTCGCTGAAGTCCCATTTGCCGTCCTCCCCCAATTTGGCGTCGAACTCGTCGGCCAGGATGTGCTTGAGTCCCTCGGCCTCCGCGGGGGTCTCGAAGGTGCCGGCGGTGTCGATGTTGATCTTGTTCCAGGGGATGTTCACGGAACCGGGGATGGTGCCCCGCATCACCCAGTCAGGGGTGCGCGAGTCGATGACCAGGATGCTCTCGTCGCCCTGGGAGGACCGCTGAAGATACTCGAGCATCTCCAGTTCGCCGATGGTGTCGACACCCGGCACGGCGGTCATGGGCTGCACACAGAAGGGCGGGCAGCCGCGCTCGGTCTTCTGATAGGCATCGGGGAGGTGTGCCTGGGGGTCATGGCCCCGCTGAACGGTCACGGGCTTCCCGTTGTGCATCACCTGAACCGAGTCGATCATGGGGGCGATCTTGTTGCCTTCCGCGAAGGCCGGCGGCATGGCGGCGAGGCTGGACGCGAATGCGATGAAAAGGATGGCGGTGGGTTTCATGTCTCATGACTCCTCAGAAAGTGGCGGGTGCGTGGGGGCGCGTCTCGGTCAGAGGGCTCGTTCTGACTGCTTGGCAGGCCAAGCCCTCGAACTCGGGGCTACTGCTGCATCTGATGCAGCACATAGGACGGGAAGCCCGCGCCCTTCTGGCCCAGGGCCTGCTCATAGCCCAGCTCACCCTGATGCTTGGCCTTGTTTGCCTTCTTGATGGCCTGGTCGTAGTCGCCGGCCTTCACCAGGTCCTCCGCCTCCTTGATCATCTTCTTGGTATCGCGCCATTCGCCTTTCACCGATGCGGCCTTCTTGCGCGCGGCCTCCGCATCGGCGATGGCCTTCTCGGCCTCCGCCTTCTTGCCTGAATCCGCCGACGCGGCCCCGCCACCTGCCCCGGCCTGGGACAGGGCGAACTCGCTCTGCTTCTTGGCCTTGTCGGCCACCTCGATGGCCTTGGTGTACTGCCGCGATGGAAGCAGTCCCTCCGCCTGCTTGATCAGGTCGCTGGTATCCATGGCTGCTCCCGCCGCGACCGCCTTCTCCTGCAAGGCCTTGGCCTCGGCGATGGCCTGCTCCGCCTCGGACCGATGGGCTGCCAGTGCGCTGGTGAGTGGCACAGCGGCGAGCAGCAGCGCGACCAGGGCCCCCTTTGTAACACTACGAATCTTCATCTGTTGTTAACTCCTCTCGTGCTCCAAGAGCGGCCGCGCCCCGGGGGCGCGGCCTCGACGGTCATGGGAATTGTTCGATCGGGCTCGATGCGGGCGCGACGAACCTGCGTCACCCTACTTCCGGGCGCCGGGGCCGTTGAGCGTCAGTCCGTTGTCCATGTAGCTCATGAAGTACTCCAAGTTGCGATACTCCTCGCCCTGGGGCTCGAAGGAGGCGGCCCTCACCTGCTCATTGCATCCCTTGTAGCGACGATGGAGGGTGCCGATCTCGCCCCACTTGGAGCGATAGACCGGGAAATGGGTGGTGTGACCGAAGGCGGGGCTCAGGATCTCGGTGCGCAGGGTGGTCCCCGAGTTGCCCATGTGGCAGTGGGAACAGGAGAAGTTGAACTGACCGCGCCGGGTAAAGTAGAACTCCTTACCCTTCTTGAAGGCCTCCAGCGCCCGAGGATCGTCCTCGGGGACCTTCACGTCCACGACCTGCCCGCGGGACTCGTAGGCCAGATAGGCCTCGAGCTCGGCCATGGGACCCTTGAGGTAGTTGTACGGCTCCTCGCCATTCGCGGTGCGACACTCGTTCAGCGCCAGGCCAAGGGTGATCACCATGCCGCGCTCCTTGTCCCAGTAGGGATACTTGGCGGCCAAGGCGGGACCATCCGGGAAGCAGTCCGCATAGGTCTTCCCGTTGGCGAAGGGGGTTTCCCAGAGGTCCTTTCCGCTGTCGATGGCGGTCTCATAGGGAGGGAACTCCTCGATCGCCTCCCAGTTCTCCCGCCCGATGGGGTCCAGGGCGTAGGCGCCGTTGGCGAAGTCCTCGACCGGCACATTGGGGAAGCGCTTCTTGAAGTAATCCTGGTAGATCTCCCGATCCTCCTCGGGCGTGGTGTCGGCGATGGACGCCGCCATGCCGCAGACGAGTCCCAGAGCGGTCAGTGCAATAAGGGTCTTTTTCATTCTGGTAGTGCCTTTGGTGTTTGGTGGCTCAAAGCGACCAGACGTATTCGACGACGTCCGCGAATTCCTGCTTGGTCAGGATTTCGTGGCGGCCGAACGGAGGCATGGCCGCCTCGGGCGTCTTGACGGTGGCGTCCCAGATCTGGATGGCCAGGGCCTCCTTGCTCGGATATCGGGTCTGCATGGCGACCAGGGCGGGCCCGATGGCGCCGGGGCTCTCGCCGCCGGGGATCAGGTGGCAGGCGATGCAGTTGCCCTTGCCCCGATCCATGGCGATCTCCTTGCCTCGCGCCGCGTCGGCGCCCGACAGGTCGATCGTCGGTGGATCGGCGGCCCAGGTCAGGGTCGCGATGGCCAAGGTGGCGAGCGCAAAGGCGATCGTTTCACGCCGGTGAGGGCGATGGGACTTCATGAAGGAAACCTCCTGGGGGTATCGTCTTTTGGTTGCCCTGAGGGCTCGAAATTGAGTCCAAGCCGACGAGCTCGTTGTTGTCTCGCGCGGGGCGAGGTCTCGACACGAGCTCGTCCCTGCACGATGGCTGCCGGCTGATTCAAGACCGGCACAGGACTCGCCGAGCGAGTGCCATCTGTCGTCTAGCCGGGAGATCCTAGCACGCACTCAGACGGTGATTCGAGCCCCGTTGTTCCCTGCGACTGAGGCAAGGGTCTGCGTTCTAGGCCGGATTCGCGGAGGGTCCCCGCGAGCCGTCGGTTGTCGCGGGCTGTGGTGCCTCCTGTACTTCCCTTGGGAGCCTGCCGCTCGTCCTTGCCCAGGGTTCGCACAGGGGACACCGATCAGCCCGAGGCGGAGGGACAACCCTCCGCACACGACGAGGAGCATGATGCGGCGCCTCGGGGCTTCCAACAATTGAGAAATTCAGGATAAGGGCCAAGGGTTTTCCCCTATGCCCCAATGGGTCGCGCCCGTTCCCGAGCCGCGATGGTGCTTGTTCAGCGCCTCCTCAAGGTCCCACCTGCTCGATCGCCATCAGCATCCGCATGAGGTCCGAGAGTGATCGCGCCTCCAGCTTCTCCATCACCCTGGCTCGGTGGGCCTCGACCGTGGACTGACTGATTCCCAGATCTGCCGCGATCACCTTGTTGCGCTTGCCCCCGATGACTTGATCGAGGATCTCCCGCTCCCGTGGCGTCAGTCGGGCGAGCCGCTCCTGGATATCGGCGATGCGCAGGGCCTGACCCCGGTTTCGGGCGTCCTGGTCGAAGGCCCGGTGAACCGCGTCCAGCAGGGTCTGATCGTTGAAGGGCTTCTCGATGAAATCCACGGCGCCGGCCTTCACGGCCCGGACCGCCATCGGGACGTCCCCGTGGCCGGTGATGATGATGATCGGGGGATGAAGGGGCTCCTGGGCCAGGCGTTCCTGGAGGTCGAGGCCGCTCATGCCCTTCATGCGCACGTCCAGGATGAGGCAGCCGGGACGGTCGCAGTCCAACTGCTCCAGGTACGCCTGGGCGGAGGCGAAGCTGACCGCGGTGACGCCGACGGATTCCATCAGGAGCTGGATGGCCTCACGCACCTCTTGGTCGTCATCGACGATGAAGACGGTAGGCTCAGACTGTTGGTTGCTCATCGGGTTGGACCAATGGGAGGGTGAATCGGAAGCTGGCCCCTGAGCCGGGCTCGGACTCCACGCTGAGGGTACCGCCGTGGACCTCGACGATGCCGGCGCTGATGGAGAGTCCGAGCCCCATCCCCTGGGGCTTGCTGGTGACAAAGGGCTCGAACACCCGCTCGCGAATGTCGGGCGCCAGTCCGGGGCCGGTGTCGGTGACCGCCAACGCGATGTGCCCGTGCCTGTCGGGCTTGGCGCTCAGGACGAGCCGACGGGGACCCGGGGACTCGGCCATGGCCTCGATGGCGTTGCGCCCGAGATTGAGCAAGACCTGCTCGATCTGGATCTCCTGGGCGAGTACCCAGGGGTCCCAGTCGGTCTGATCGACGGCAAGCTCGACGCCGGCCCTCCTGGCCTCTGGCCGGAGGAGTCCAAGGACGGTGTCGAGGATCAGTCGCAGGGGCGTCGGGCGCAGATCCGGAGGCTCCTTGCGCACGAAGTGCCGGATCTGCCGGATCACCTCCCCGGCCCGCTCCGCCTGGGCGGCGACGCGATCCATCACGTCGCTGCACTGCTCGCCGCTGTTGCGGCCGGACTCGAGCATGCGGATGCAGGCTCGGGCGTTGGTTGCGATGGCGGTCAGGGGCTGGTTCAGCTCGTGGGCGATCCCGGAGGCCATCTCGCCCAGGGTGCTGAGCCGCGCCACGTGGGCCAGCTCCGCCTGGTGACGCCGAACCCGTTCCTCGGCCTCCTTGCGATCGGTGACGTCCCTGAAGACCACCACGGTCCCGAGGGTGGCGCCCTGCTCGTCGCGAATGGGTGTGGAGCTGTATTCGACGGGAAAGCTGGTGCCGTCCTTGCGCCAGAAGACGTCATCGTCCACGAAGCGAGTCTGGTTGTCCCGGAAGGTGGCATAGACCGGGCATTCGTCCGCCGAATGGGGGCGCCCGTCCGCGTGGCTGTGATGCAGGATCTCGTGCTGATTGGCGCCGATCAGCTCATCGGCCCGCCAGCCCGTCAGGTTCAGCAAGGAGCGGTTGACGAAGGTGGTTCTTCCCGCCAGGTCCACCCCATAGATCCCTTCCGCCACGGAGTTGAGGATCAGCTCTTGCTGTTGCTCCAGTCGCGCCTTTGCCTTCACGAGTCGCGCGTTCAGTCGGCTGACCCAGGTGGTCATGAAGGCCATGACCAGCATGGCCAGGACTCCCAGTAGCAGGCCGAACCAGTAGCGCGCGATGGCCTCCCGCAGCGTGAAGGGCGGCGGCTCGTCATAGGGGGGCAGGTGCAGGCGTCGCAGCAGCTCGTGCACCGGCTGGTAGTCGAGGGGCACCGTCCAGCCCGCGTAGCCCCCGGCCCGTGCGGCGAGGTGATCAGGGGGCATCCGCAGCAGGGCGATGGCCACTTGCTGGGCCAGGTCGTCGCTGGTATGGCGGAGCTTGCTGAAGGGCCACTCGGGGAACAATGTGGTGCTGTGGACGAAGGGGAAGTCTGGATCCGTTCGTGGATTGATGATCCGAAAGTCCGACAAACGGATGGTGCCTTCCGACTCCATCTGCTCCAGGATGTCGGTGCGCACCGTCCCGGCGTCGTAGTCGCCGCGTTCCACCGCCAGCACCACCGCATCGTGGGTCCCGGCGAAGTCCAGTCGGGCCAGGTCCCGCGGGGGCTCGATGCCGCGCTCGGCCAGCGCGTCCCAGGCCATCTGGTAGCCCCCCAGGGAATCGCGGTCCACTGCCAGCAGGGAGCGGCCCCGCAGGTCTTCCAAGTCGGTGAGATCCGGATGATCCGCCCGGGTGAAGATGACCCCGCCGAAGACGTTGCGCCTGGCCCGTCCGATACGGTTGCGCATCGTGGCGATGCGCGAGACCCGGTAGCGCACCTCCAGGTTCACGTAGATGCCGGGGTTGACCAGGACGAAGTCCACTGCCTTGGCCGCGACGGCCGGGTCCACCGCCGAGAAATCCAGTGGGACGATCCGGAACTGGTATCCCTCGAGGGCGGATTCCAGATAGTCCGCGGTCGGGGTCCAGGTACGCTGGGTGGCGGCTTCACCCCGGTGGCTCAGGACCCCGATGCGGATCTCGGA
>JBAPYD010000019.1:0-1604 GCA_049284555.1 Chromatiaceae bacterium
GTTGGACGCCCCTCAGAGTGCGTCCCGCGCGGTGTCTGGCAAGGCGCAACGAGGCACAATAGTGGTTCTATTGCAACGAGCTGCAACGCAGTCCATGCGCCGCGCGGGGCGTGCTCTGGGGGGCGTAGCGGCCTCACCCACAGGGTGAGCTTGCGAGTGCAAGAGAAGCCGATGCGGCACAACACCTTGCATATGCTACAAAGCGGTCAACTGCCGTTTCTAGGTTCAACGCCTCGGCGACGGTCGCGGCGGTCAGAATGCCCTGGTGTTCGGATCTGGAGACAGATGGTAGAAAGGTGCAAACACGTTCTACCAGTCGGGAACCCGAGATGTCCCTCAACATCAAGAGCCCGGAAGCCGACAAGCTGGTCACCGCCCTCGCCGGCTTGACCGGCGAGACCAAGACCCAGGCGGTGGTGGTTGCCGTCAGGGAACGTCTGGAGCGGATGCAGAGCCAGCGAGACCAGGAGGCACTGGCCGCCGACCTCATGCGCATCGGAAAGCGCTGTGCCGAGAACGCCCCGCAGACGCACATCGATCACGGCGAGCTGCTCTATGACGAGCGCGGGCTACCGCGATGATCATCGACACGTCCGCCGTTCTCGCGATCCTGCGATCCTGTTCCAGGAAGACGATGCGCGGCGCTATGCGCCTCCGGTTCCGCCATGCCCACACCCAGCCGCATCCCGGAAACCCGTCGTCTCACTGAGATTCTCCCCACGGGACGGGAGGGCGGACCGGTATTCGCCAGGATCGTGGATCTCCTCCTCTTTCACGAGGCCAGGCGCGTCACGGCGTTCACCGCGATCGACGCCTGCCGATCCTGGCGGTGCTGCGCCGCTACAGCGATGCCTTGAAGGACGACCCCGACCTGTCCCTTGTGGACTACATCGCGCGCAATCTGCGCGCGGATCTGAGTCTGCCCCCATCTCGATCAGGGATTCCTGGAGCATTACCTGGAGTCGGGGGAGGCGATCCCGCTGTTCGACCGCATGGACGAGTTGCCGAACCCGCGGTTCAAGAAGGCGGTACGCAACCGCGTCCATTGCCTGCTTCTGCCAGCGATCCCACATCAGCGCCTTCTGCGCCTCCGTGTAATAGATCCGAGCCCTCTGCTTCATCTGCAACACTCCTGCTCCTGGTTCTTGAAGCTTA
Source organism: Chromatiaceae bacterium (assembly GCA_049284555.1). Classification (GTDB taxonomy): domain Bacteria; phylum Pseudomonadota; class Gammaproteobacteria; order Chromatiales; family Chromatiaceae; genus Thiodictyon. The sequence goes on from JBAPYD010000019.1 coordinate 1,156, forward strand.
GGGTGTTGCATCCACCGGTTGACTCCACAGGCGAAACCTGCGCTCAGGCGAGTCCCTCCGTGGGGCTGGAAGACGTGCTTTGCGGTCACCGACCGACGCCAGGGTCGGGATGCCAGAGCCGCAAAAAACGGACAGTCGAATTGAGGCTTCCATCGGAGCTACCATGCCCGGGCGGGAGGACAGGTCTGTCCCGGTCGCAAGCAGCAGGACCCGGCCATAAGCGGTACTTCAGACTCTTGCCGGAAAACCTGCCGCCACCGACCTATACTTTCCAACATATTGCCAGGCCACCTCAACGCTCGACCAACCCGAGACCATAAATGTCCAAACGCAGTTTGGACCCGACGACCAAGAGCAAACCTAAATTTTCTCAAGGGGGTGGACGGTTAGCTCCTCCTCGGTCTATACGTAGCTCGTACCGCGGCGAGTCCGGATACCCGGTAGTCTCC
>JBAPYD010000020.1:0-2503 GCA_049284555.1 Chromatiaceae bacterium
CCTTCGACCCCATCGCGGAACAGTGGTGGGCAGGGCATCAGGAGCGGGTTGCCGCCGCCGTGGACGCGCGCCCCCCTGCTCCCTAGGGCGATGCTGATCGAATGCCCTCCCTGCATTCGATCAGCTCGCGTTTCGAGAGGCGCGACTCTCGAAACGCTCCATTTTCAGCGGCGTATCGCCACCGAAAATGCCGGGCGATCCCTCGCCCGGACGGGAAACGCAATAGATCAGCGTTTCTCTAGCTGCTGGCGGCCGCCCGCTCCCTCAGGGTCCTGGAGAGATCCGGCCCCAGATAGCGCTCGATCAGATGGCGCCCCAGATAGATCAAGGGGGTGAGGGCGATCGCGACCACGAACTTGTACACGTAGTTCACGGTCCCCACCGCCAGGAAGAGCTCCATGGGCCATCGCTGGGGACCCAGCACGAAGGCGATGTAGAGGACCACGAAGCTGTCCACCAGCTGAGAGACCAGGGTGGAGCCCGTGGCCCGCGCCCACACGAAGCGCTCGCCGGTGAGGCGCCGCACCCGGTGGAACACCGTCACGTCGATGATCTGGCCGATCAGGAACGCGATCACCGAGCCCAGGATGATCCACATCCCCTGCCCGAAGATGGCCGCGAAGGCGGCCTGCATGTCCGGCACCCCCCGTTCCGCCTGGATTCCCACCCACCAGGACGCCGGCGCCAGTCCGATGGCCAGGTAGGCGAACACGAAGGCGTAGAGGATCAGGCCCACCGTCATCCACGAGAGCAGGCGCACCCCGCGCTTGCCGAAGTATTCGTTGATGATGTCCGTCATGATGAAGACCACCGGCCACAGCAGCACGCCGGCGGTGAAGCTCAGGGAGCCGGTCTGGCCGAACAGGCTCCAGTCGAAGGGGGCCAGCCCGAGGGTGTCCTCAAGGGCGAAGATCTTGACCCCGATGAATTCGGCGATCAGGGCGTTGCAGACGAAGAAGCCGCCGAGGACGACGAACAGGATCTTGGGCCGATCGAAGGTCATGGGGCTCCCCAGGGCGCGTTCTAACGGCGAGTTGGCGTCCGAGCGGGCGGAAGCCAAGGCCGGGCGCTTCTGGATCGGAGAGAGAATTTGTCCGCGAATGAACGCAAATGAACGCGAATAATAAGGAGTGCCGAGGGATGTTCGTTGCAGCCGCCTCAGCGCCCCCTGTCAACGCCTTGGCCCTTGGCCCTTGGCCCTCGCGTCACGACTTCGGCAGGGTGACCCCCCGCTGGCCCTGGTACTTGCCACCCCGGTCCTTGTAGGAGGTCTCGCACTCCTCGTCGGACTCGAAGAAGAGGATCTGGGCCACCCCCTCGTTTGCATAGATCTTCGCGGGCAGGGGGGTGGTGTTGGAGAACTCCAGGGTCACGTGACCCTCCCACTCGGGCTCCAGGGGGGTCACGTTGACGATGATCCCGCACCTGGCGTACGTGGATTTTCCCAGACAGATCACCAGGGTGTCCCGAGGGATGCGGAAATACTCCACGGTGCGGGCGAGGGCGAAGGAGTTGGGCGGGATGATGCAGACGTCGGAGCGCACGTCCACGAAGCTGTTGGCGTCGAAGTTCTTGGGGTCGACGATGGCCGAGTTGATGTTCGTGAAGATCTTGAATTCATCCGCGCAGCGGATGTCATAGCCGTAGCTGGAGGTCCCGTAGGAGATCACCCGCCCGAGCTCCCCCTCCCGAACCTGCCGCGGCTCGAAGGGCTCGATCATGCCGTGCTCCGCCGCCATTCGGCGGATCCAGCGGTCGGATTTGATGGCCATGCCCCGTCTCCCCGGTCAGTGGCTGGTAATCGTGAGGGCGCAGGTTACAGTCCAGCGGCACGCCCCGCCAGCCGTCACCCACTTGTGCCGCGGCGATCGCCTGTTAGGCTTTCAACTTGCACCGCCCGCCCAGAGACGAGACCCATGAGTCATTGCCGACTGATCTACCAGAGCACGTCCGCGCGCAATCCCGTGGACAACGAGGACCTGCGGGACCTGATCGAGCGCAGCACCGAGAACAACAAGGCCGCCGGCATCACCGGGCTGCTGCTCCTCTCCGGAAACCGCTTCCTGCAGGTTCTCGAAGGGCCCTCGGACGCGGTCAACGCCCTGTTCGGGCGCATCATCCGGGACAAGCGCCATCGCGACGTGCAGCTGCTGACCTACGAGCCCATCGGCGATGTCTACTTCGACGACTGGAACATGTACCTCGTGGACCTGTTCGACCTTCCCAAGGCCCCGAGGGAGTACCTGGCCAGCAAGTACAGCACCCACGAGGGGGCGGTGCGCATCCCGAGCCGTCTCCATGAGGTCTATGCGCTGTTGCTCGACGCCCGCTCCATCTGCCTGACCCGCCCCTGGGAGGCGTCGGCCGCCGAGCCGGCGTAGGGTGGAACGCGGAGCGGTTCCACCAGCGACATGGGCGGCTTTCGCAGAGGCGGCGGTGGTGGTGGATCACCCTTCGGGCATCCACGCTGAGAAAATTCACAGGCCAACATCCACCCTAGGAG
>JBAPYD010000021.1:0-6092 GCA_049284555.1 Chromatiaceae bacterium
CTCCAGGGCCGCGGCGTCGCCCTTGGCCGCCTCGCGGGCGGTCCGGTAGGCAGCGTCCAGGCGCTCGTCCAGTTGACCCAGGGTCTCGTCGTTGCACAGGGCCTGCTCCGCCCAGGTCTGCGCCTTGGCGCAGTCGAAGGAGGCCCCCAGGGCGGGCAGGGCGGTGCCCGCCAGAAGGAGTGGAGCCAAAAGGACGGCCCGGGACGCTGGGTGGGACATGGAATTCTCCGCTTCAGTCATGGATAGGTTGCTGGCAAGCCGCGTCGAGATCCAGCCCCGGGGGCGATGTCAGGCTGGGCGGGCCCTGTTCAGGGGAGGATGGCCGGCCGGTACAATGGCGCTTCCCTCTCCCCGCCGCAATCCTCATCGTGGGCACCGAACTGGAACGCTTGGCCGCCGCCTGTGCGGCATACACCTCCGACTCCCGTACCGCCCGCGCGGGGGACCTCTTCGTTGCGCTGCGCGGCAGCACACAGGACGGCCACGACTTCGTGCCCGGCCTGCTCGCCGCCGGGGTGTCCTGTGTCGTCCATCGCGAGACGGCACAACGTCTGGCGCTCGCATCCGCCGGCCGCGGACAGCTCTTGGAGGTGGAGGACACCCATGGGGCCCATCGCATCCTTGCGGGGCTGTTTCGCCGGCGTTTCGCCGGGCCGGTGGTTGGCATCGGCGGCAGCTCCGGCAAGACCACGGCCAAGGAGTTCACCGCCGCGATCCTGGCCGAGCGCTTCCAGGTCGCCAAGACCCAGGGGTCCCAGAACGGTGAGCTCGGGATTCCGAGGACCCTGGAGCAGCTGCGGGCCGACCGTGACCTGGCCGTGGTCGAGATCGGGATCGACGCTCCCGGTGACATGGCGCGGCACGCCAGGCTGGTGGCCCCCGACGTCGCCGTGCTGACCTCCATCGGCGAGGAGCACCTCAATCTGCTCGGGTCGGTCGAGCAGGTCTTTCGGGAGGAGCTGGTCCTCTTCGACCTGGTCAGGGAACGCGGGGGGCGGTGCCTTGCGCCCGTGGATGACCCTTGGCTCGCGCGGCTGGAGGGCACCCCCGGCGTAACCCTGGTCCCCTCCGAGCCCCGCGATCTGCACCCGGAGCTCGAGGCGCCCCTGCGGAATCCCTATCTGCTCCGAAACGCGGCCCTGGCCTGCGCGGTCGCGCTCCAACTGGGTCTGCGTCCCGACGAGATCGCGGGCGCCCTGCAACGGCTCTCCCCGCCCCCCGGTCGGGGCGTGGAGCGGCGACTGAGCGACGGCACCATCCTGATCCTCGACCACTACAACGCGAACCCCTCGTCCATGCGGGCGGGCCTCGCGGCGGCCGAGGCCCGCGCCCGGGAGGTCCGTCTGCCCCTGATCCTGGTCCTCGCGGACATGCTCGATCTGGGCGCCGAGACCGGCCGGGCCCATGAGGGCCTGATCCCGGTCCTGGATCGCATCGGCGCGCACCGCATCTGGCTGGTCGGCGAGGAGATGTCGCGGCTCGGTCCCTCCCTGGCCCGGGAGGGTGCCGACATCCACGCCTTTCCGCAGAGCGATGCAGCCGCCGCGGCGGCGCCCCTGCTCCGCGCAACGCCCGCGGTCGTCCTCTTCAAGGGGTCCCGCGGCATGGCGCTCGAACGGGTGATCGACCGCCTCGCCGAGGCGGATGGACCCGGCTGAAATCGCGGCACGGTCTGGGCTCCACGACGAAGGCCGGCGCGCGGTTCCGGCCTTGACGGTGCCCGGTGCGGGCGCCTTCGCCCGGCGAGCGACGGCGAGGATCCCGGCCGGCCTCAGTCCGCTGCCTTCGGGACCCCAGGAGACGCGTTGCCGGGCTCCGATTGAGTCTCCGACGCGGGCATGCCGCCGTGCTCGGTGCAGTTGGGATCGTCGCAGTGGTGGCCGTGGTCGTGATGATGTCCGTGCGAGTGACCTGCTCGACGGGCGCGGCGGCTCTCCTTGATCTGCCGATCCATGAGGTGGCGCAGGTAGGCGAGGGCGATGACGATGAGCCGCAGGACGGTCTCCTTGTTCTCGTCCGTGATGTCGATCTGACCCTTCAGGGACCTTACGATGGTCTCGGCCTCGTCCATGGTCTCGCCGCTGGTCTGCTCCTGGGGCAGGTCCGCGAGCCCGAGCACGGCGTTCAGGATCTGGCCCAGGAGGCCATCGGTGTCGGAGACGCCCAGGTCGGCCGCGATCCGGTCGATATGACGGCGCAGCTCCTTGGGCTTCAGACCCCGAACCCTGGGGTCCAGGACCTTGGTGTCACAGGCCAAAAGCTCTCGGGTCTTCATTGGATTCCTTGTCCTTTCAACGGGTCGCTGTGCCGCGGGATCAGGCGGCCGGCGCGACTGGCGCCGGCGCCCGCCAGGGTCAGCTCGCGAGGATGTTCTTGAATTGCCAGGGATCCTCCCGGTCGAGATCCTCCGGGAACAGGGTTTCCCGATCGACCAGAGGGGTCCAGTCCGTGTAGACGCCGACCATCTCGCCCATGTAGGGCAGGGCGACCTCCATCACCTCCTCGAAGCCCATCTCGTCCGGGTCCACGACCCCCGCATCGGGGTGGTTCATGGCCCAGATGACACCCGACAGAACCCCGGCGGTGGTCTGGAGGCTGGTGGCGTTGTTGTAGGGGACCAGCGCCATGGCCTCCGCGTTGGTGAGCCGCGAGCCGTACCAGTAGGCCCCGCGCGGGTGCCCCATGAGGAGCACCCCCAGCTCGTCCATCCCGGCATCGATGTCCTCGGCCTTGAGCTGGCGCCGCTTGGGTTGGATCTGCCAGCCCCGGCCGGCCAGCTCGTGGAGCGACAGGACGGCGTCGTTGCAGGGGTGGTAGGCGTAGTGGACGGTGGGTCGATAGGCCACCTGGTCGCCCTCGCGCACCGTCAGATAGTCGGCAATCGAGATGGACTCCCCGTGGGTGACGAGGAACCCGAGATAGGGCCCCTCCAGGGGGGTCCAGCTTCGCACCCGGGTCCCGGCACCGGGGCGCTCCAGCCAGATGGCCGAGTCGCAGCCGAAGGTGTGGCGGTGGGCCCCGGCCGGCCAATGGCGCTCATGGCTGCCCCAGCCGAGCTCGGCGGGCTGGCAGCCCTCGCCCACGAAGCCCTCCACGGACCAGGTGTTGACGAACTCCCCCCACTGCTTGTGGGTGGGGGAGGTCTGGGTGTCCCGCTCGGCGATGTGGATGACGCGGATGTCGAGCCGCCGGGCGAGTGCCGCCCAGCCCTCCCGGTCCGTCGGCGGCTCCACCGGCTCGCCCAGGTCCGCGGCCAGGTTCAGAAGGGCTTGCTTGACGAAGTGTGAGACCAGACCGGGGTTGACCCCATGGGTGATGACCGCCGTGGCGGAGGAGGCGCTTCCCTGGGCCCGCGCCGCCTCCCGCAGGGCGTAGTTGGTGCGCATGGCCGGTGACAACGAGGTGTCGTAGTAGCCGCCTTCCCAGGGCTCGATGCAGGCGTCCAGGTAAAGCACGTTGCGCTGCTGGCACCAGGCGATGAGGTCCAGGCTGCCCACGTTCACCGAGACGTTGAGCAGGAAGTCCCCCGACCCGAGCTCACTCTCGAGGATCTCCTCGACATTCTCGCGGGTGACGGGTGTCTGGATGAAGGTGACGCCGAGCTCACGGGCGATCGGTGCACCCTCGCTGGAGGGGTCCAGGACCCGGATCTGGCTTGGCGCCAGGTCGATGTGGCGAAGCAGGAGCGGCAGCACGCCCTGGCCGACACAACCGAAGCCGATCATCAGCAGGCGCCCTGTGAAGGTCGCGGACTTGCGCTCGAGTGGTGAGTTCATGGCTTTGGGTCCCCCTCAAGTACAACAAACGTTCCATTGTCCACGCTCACGAGGAAGGCTCAAGGGCGCCGGCGCGTGCTCGGGAAGGCGGCTCGCGCTCAACGCGTTGCTTTTCCCGTTATCCCCGCTGTCAGGCGATGGACGACGCCGTCCCCCCGAAGACCCGGCCCAACCCCAGTCGCCGGTGGGGTTGCGCCGAGACCGTTTCCCGGCTAAGTTTCTGGATGAAAGGTAGTGAACGCCCGACGAAACGTCACTTGACGGGGCGGGCGGACCTTCAGAGATAACGACTAGACTCAGCCGGGGAGAGGTGGATATGGAACCCAAGCGGATCGGCCTGGACATCTCTAAAAATATCTTCTATCTCCACGGGATCGACCGACAGGGGGAGGTCGTCCTGCATACCTCGGTCCGCCGAGGGCAGCTGCATCAGACCTTTTCGCGGCTCCCCCACTGCATCGTCGGGTTGGAGGCCTGTGGCACCGCGCACCAGTGGGGGCAGCAGTTGGCGAGCCTCGGGCACGAGGTGCGTCTGTTCACCCCCCATGTCCTGACCCCGTACCGGGAGCGCCTAGACGCGGGATCGAGTGCCGCCCAGGCGATCTGTGAGGCCCTCGGCCACGCCCCCTTCACGAGGATCAAGGCCACCCGGCGTCGGGTGCGGCTGGGCCTGATTCCGATTCCCGCTCGGCTTCTCGAAAGGCTCAGGTTCGCGGGATCCTAGTCGCCAAGTCCATTCTCGAGGGCGTAAGGCCCTTTCGACAATCGCCGGCGGTTCCCGGCGGACGTGGGACGCGCAATCAATCAGCGCCGCCCTTGAGCAGCGGACCAAGGCGGCGGTCACTTGCTTCCGCCCCCCTGTCACGCCACAGCGAATCCCCCGCGCCGGGCGTTGCGGCCTCCCTGTTCTTCGTTGCCTTGCTCGACCCTCGCCGAGCGTCGCGGGGCATCAGCCCCGCTCCCGCAGGGCCTGTCGGCCCGTCGCCCCTCGCCGCTTGGACACGCGGGAAGCGGGATGTGCGGCGGCCTTGCCCCCTCCGCCACCCTTGTGCTTGCGGCTCGCCTTTGCCTGGGCGGTATCCGATACGGCCAACAGGAGGCCCAGGCTGGCCGCGGTGACGATCAGGCTCGCGCCGCCCTGACTGATCAGGGGCAGGGTGACGCCCGTCAGCGGGAGCAGCTTGGTCACCCCGGCGACGTTCAGGAAGGTCTGGGTGGCGAGCACGGCCGTCAGGCCCGCGGCAAGCAGCCGACCGAATCCACGGCGGCTCTGCTCGGTGATCTGGAGCCCGCGCTGAAACAGGATCAGATAGAACAGGATGACCACCGAGCAGCCAACGAAGCCCAGCTCCTCCCCGATGACGGAGTAGATGAAGTCCGACTCCGCAATGGGGGTGTACCCGGGGCTGCCGAGGCCGAATCCCTCTCCCCACAGACCGCCTGAATAGAGTCCGGAGAGCCCCTGGAGGATCTGCCACCCATCCCCGGTGGGGTCTTGAAAGGGGTCCAGCCAGGCGGCGATGCGGCGTCCGCCGTGGTCGAAGACCCCCAGGATCAGGAGGCCCAGGACCGAGGCCCCCAGGACCCCGTAGACCAGATAGCCGACACGGCCGGTTCCCGCCACCAGCAGGGCCAGCACTGGGATGCCGAGGATCGCCACCATTCCCAGGTCCCGCTGGATCAGCAGGAGCGCTGTCAGGGCGATCCAGAAGGCGAAGAGCTGCCACAGGGGCTCCCAGGGTGGCAGCGGGTAGCGGGGGTGCCAGCGCCCGAGCTGCCGGGCGTGCCGGTCCACGAAGCCGGCGACGAACAGCACCACGGTGATCTTGAGCAGCTCCGTCGGCGTGGAGAGCCCGAGCCCGAAGACTGCCCCACGGAAACGCTGGCCGGTGGCGAGGAGCAGGGCCACCAGCGCCAGGGACAGGCCACCCCACACCCAGAACCCCTGGGCGAGCAGGCGGTGGCGTCCATCCATGAAGAGCCCGCTCATCGCCAGCATGACCAGCAGTCCCAGGGGGAGTAGCAGATCGCCGGACAGCAGGGCCTCCGAGCGGTCGAGGGTCCCCATCCGGGTCTGGGCGAGCAGGCCCAGCCCCATGAGGAAGGCGGCCACCGCCACCAGGACCTGGTCCCCCCGGTGACCCAGGACCACCAGGGCCAGGTGCAGCGCGGCGAGACTGGCCCCATAGATCAGGAGTGGCCGGAGGTGCGTGGTGACCAGCGGGCGGTCCGCCCCGTGCGCGGACCCCAGCACCAGAAGAAAGCCGATGGCGACGCAGCCCAGGCAGGCGAGGAGCAGGTTGCGCTCCCCGCGGC
>JBAPYD010000022.1:0-3310 GCA_049284555.1 Chromatiaceae bacterium
CCCTGGCCCTGGGTCTCGACCTGCTGCGGGAGCGGGACCTTCGCCCCGCGCTCCCGCGGCTGCGCGTCCCCTCCCTGTGGATCTTCGGCGGCCACGACACCCTGGTCCCCGCCGCCGCGGCGCAGGAGATCGAGCGTCTGGTCCCCGGGGCCAGGACCCACACCGTCGCCGGCGCCGCCCATGCACCCTTCCTCTCCCATCCGGACGCGGTCGGGGAAGCCATCGGGGACTTCCTCGCAGGGCTCACACCCGGGCCGTCGCCGTCCATGGGGTCGGAGCGGGAGAACCCGAGTCGGGATCCGGAGTCCAACCGACAGATGCCGAGCGGCACGGCATGAGCCCGCGGAAGCCCATTCGGGTCCCATGAGCCAACCCACCATCGACAAGCGACGCGCGCGCCGGGCCTTCGAGGCCGCGGCGGCGGGCTATGACCTCGCGGCGGTCCTGCAGCGGGAGATCGCGGATCGGCTCCTGGAGCGGCTGGACTATGTCCGCCTCCAGCCCCGCCGGATACTGGACCTGGGCTGCGGGACGGGCTACGCGGTCCAGCCCCTGCATCGGCGCTACCGGCGCGTGGAGGTGGTCGCCCTGGACTTCGCCCTGCCCATGCTCCAGCAGGCCCGGCGCCGGGGCAGCTGGCTGCGCCGCCCCCACTGCCTCTGCGCGGACGCCGAGAGCCTCCCCCTGGCGGAGGGGTCGGTGGACCTTATCCTCTCGAATGCGACCCTGCAGTGGTGCAACGACCTGAACGGGACCTTCCGGGAGTGTCTGCGGGTGCTGCGCCCCGGCGGCCTCCTGATGTTCACCACCTTCGGGCCGGACACGTTGAAGGAGCTGCGCGCCGCCTGGTCCGAGATCGACGGCCACTCTCACGTGAGCCCCTTCCCGGACATGCACGACCTGGGGGATGCCCTGGTGCGGACACGCTTCGCCGATCCCGTGATGGATGCCGAACGGCTCACCGTGACCTACGCGCGGCTCGCAGACCTGATGGCCGACCTCAAATGCCTCGGCGCCCACAATGCGACCGACCGACGCCCCCGCGGGCTCACGGCGCCCCGGCGTCTCGCGGCCCTGGAGGCGGCCTACGAGGCGTACCGGCGCGACGGACGCCTACCCGCGAGCTACGAGGTGGTTTACGGCCATGCGTGGGCCCCCGAGCAGAAGCCCGTCGCGGACGGTGTGGCAATCCCCCTCGACGCGATCCGCGGGGCACTCGGCCATCCCCGCCAGCCGACCACTGATCCAGGGCCAAGGCAAACACCGAGGGGCACGTGAAAGGCATCTTCGTCACCGGCACCGACACGGGCTGCGGCAAGACCGAGGTCAGCCTGGGGCTGATGGCCGCCTGGCAGGTCCGCGGAGTCCGGACCCTCGGCATGAAGCCGGTGGCCACCGGCTGCGCACCGGGTCCAAGCGGCCTCCAGAACGCCGACGCCCAACGCCTCCAGGCCCAGGGCAGCAGCCTGGCGCCCTACGGGCTGGTGAACCCCTATGCCTTCGCCCCCCCCATCGCCCCCCACATCGCCGCGGGTCAGGCAGGGGTGGAGATCGAGCTTGGACCCATCGCGGGCGCCTGCCGGACCCTCGCCGCGGAGTCGGATCTGGTGGTGGTGGAAGGGGTCGGTGGCTGGCGGGTCCCCCTGAGCGCCAGCCTCTCCGTGAGTGACCTCCCGAAGGTGCTGGACCTGCCGGTGCTGATGGTGGTCGGACTGCGTCTGGGTTGTCTCAACCACGCCCTTCTGACCGCTGAATCCATCCGCGCCCAGGGTGCCCATCTCGCCGGCTGGGTCGCCAACGGCATCGACCCGGGAATGCTGGAGGCCGACGCCAATCTGGCCACCCTGGCCGCCCTGATCGGCTCCCCCTGCATCGGGGTCGTCCCCTGGTTGAGGCCACCCCAACCGTCCGAGGTTGCGGACTATCTACACCCGGAGTTGCTCGTCTGGCCCCGAGACCCGCAGGGACATGCCCCGGCGGTGGGGAACCGGCGAATCGCGCAACCCCGATGAACCTCCGGCACCGGCGAAGCAGCCTTCGTCGACCGCTAGCCCTTTCCTCGACCCGCCACCTCGCCCCACGCAAACGCTCGATTCTACGAACCTTCGATGGTATGGTTTTTGTCGACAGACCTGTGGCATGGGTAGGTTTGCTATCCCCCATAGCCGCATTACTTCAACAATAACTAGAGCTGTCGAAACAGGCGCCCTCTTGCGAGGGCGGAGGACGCAGTGCTACTCCGATTGGTGGATACGAACCCCGCCAGCGGCGGTGACGAGTGCGTTGACGCGGCTGCGGACGCGCTAGGTTTCTACGACAACCCCGTATACGCCAACGCGTGGAGCGTGGTCCTATCCGGGATTTCCGAGTGTTCCGGCCCTGTTGTCGTGACGGGCGAGCCAGGGATTGGTAAATCGCGCCTAATGAAACGCGTCGTCAAGTGTGTGGGAGCGGGTGTTCACCCTGTCTTCGCATCCCATCCCGAGCGGGCGATCGGTGACCTACTCGATGGGATCGAAGCGGCGTTCGGCCCTTCCGGCACTGAAGTTGAGCGCACCGATACTCCCGAGGGTCAGCTCTCGCGTTGTCGGGAGAGGCTGCTGGATACACGCCAAGATCGACTCTGGATCGCGCTGTTCGTCGACGACGCCGACGCCCTTCCCGATGCCGAGCTCTCGCGGCTGCTTGGTTTGGCGTTGCCGGACCAGGAGCATTCCGCGGGGGTCGGCTGCGAGCCGCTCCTCACGCTGATTCTGGCAGGTCTGCCGAAGCTCGAGCACCGGCTTGCGGAGCCCGAGTTTCGCGCGCTGGTTGGGGACCATCTGCAGCTCTGTCGACTCCAGCCGCTGAGGCCCAGCGAGGTCGGAGCTTATGTCCAGAAGCGTTGCGAGGTCGTGGGTTCCTGGCGCCACTGGCGTCTCTCCGCAGAGGCCGCTGCCCGCATCGGCACGTGCACCCGCGGAATCCCGCGCCTGATCGACAACCTGTGTGACGCCGTTGCTTTGACTGCCAAGCGCCAAGATCAGGAACACATCACCGCAGCGCTCGTCGACGAGGCGGCCCAGGTTTGCGCCGTCTCCCTGGCGCTCGGCACCGTTGATCGCGCAGACGCACTCGCGGCGCCTGACACGCGCCCTTGGGTCACCGATCGGAGCGAAAAAGGGGCGCCGGCGCCCGGCGCGGCCGACGAGACCCTCGACGGCGGCCTCACCGATTCCGAGGGGGAGTCCCCGAGCCAGAGAATGGCCGGGGCGGCGCTGGCCTCCTCGGCGTCTTCGTCCAGCGCCATTACGTCGACCCAACCCACGAT
>JBAPYD010000023.1:0-17283 GCA_049284555.1 Chromatiaceae bacterium
CCCTCTACGCCCTTGGGACGGTGGGGTTCTCCGCCTCCAACGTGTTCTATGACTCCATGCTGACGGACGTCTCCCGGGAGGAGGACTTCGACCTGGTGTCCGCCTTCGGGTACGCCCTCGGGTACGTGGGCGGCGGGTTGCTCTTTGCGGCCAACGTGCTGATGGCCCAGCGCCCGGAATGGTTCGGTCTGGCGGGCCCGGAAGAGGCCGTGCGGGTCTCTTTCCTCTCGGTGGCGGCCTGGTGGACCCTGTTCACGGCTCCGATCCTGCTCTTCGTCAAGGAGTCCGCAGCCGCGAGCCCGGTGCCGACAATGCGGGCAGCCCGCGAGGGGCTGGTCCAGCTGCGCGACACCTTCCGAGCGATCCGCCGGATGCGCGTGGTACTCCTCTTTCTCGGCGCCTACTGGCTCTACATCGACGGGGTCAACACCGTCATCAAGACCGCCGTCTTCTTCGGGGACAGGGTCCTGGGGCTGGACCAGGGCGCGCTCGTCACGGCCCTCCTGGTCACCCAGTTCGTCGCCTTCCCGGCGGCACTCTTCTTCGGCTGGCTGGGCAAGCGGATCGGGGCTCGTCCGGCGATTCTGATCGGCCTCGGCGTCTATATCGCAGCCATCGTCTACGCCTGGCGCTTCCTCCAGACCGACGTGGACTTCTACGCCCTGGCGATCGCCATCGGGCTGGTTCAGGGCGGCGTCCAGAGCCTGTCGCGATCCCTCTACGCCCGCATGATCCCCGGGGACAAGTCGGCGGAGTTCTTCGGCTTCTTCAACATGGTCGGAAAGTTCGCGACCCTGCTGGGACCCCTCCTGATCGCCCTGACACCGATACTCGTCTCGGGGGCCGACCCCCGAGACAGCATCCTGTCCCTTTCGCTCCTATTCATCGCGGGGGGGCTTCTGCTGTGGCGACTGGACCCGGAGGCCGGACAGCGGCTCGCCCAGACCCTCGAGGACGGCCACCACGGGCCCACGACTCCCGACGGGCCTTGAGAACCGAGCCGCCGCGGGACCCGGGTCAGGCGTCTCCGCCACTGCGGTGCTTGGCCGCAATGAAGGCACTATGGGGGACGTGGAGCAGTTGGGCGAGCTTGCGCACCAGGTGCTCCTCGTAGCGGTGCAGGGACTCGTCCGCATAGGCGATGCGCCAGAGCTGCTCCACGATCTGCACCCGCTGCTCGGGCCCGTAGTGGGCGTTGATGAGCGAGGTGAACTGGTGGTAGTCGGTGGCCTCGTGACGCTCCGAGTCCGCCAGGGCGATGAGCTCCCGGGTTTCATCGGCCGAGAGACCGAAGTGGTCGCGGATCCCGGCCTCCAGGGCGGCGCACTCCTCCGCGCTGACCGCCTCGTCCGCCCGCGTCATCTCCAGCAGCAAGGCCGCGACCGCCAAGCGCAGCCGGTGGGCCTCGTCCTCGGGACTGCCTACCCGATCGGGCATCAGGTGCTGCTCGAAAAAGGCCTTGATTTGCGTAAGCATCGACGAGGTCTCCTGCACTCGGGCTCCAGGTCAACCGGATCCGGATCCCGACTCAGGGTGGGGCCGGCCGCTCGCCCTTTCGACCCATTCCAGCACGCGGCGCTTCTGGTAGTCGTAAAACGGGTTGTGCCGCAGACGCAGCAGCCACTGAGCGGGGATCTTCAGCACCCCGCGCTCGCCCCGGATGGCGAGCTGCCCCAGGAATACCTGGCCACCGACCTCAGGCGGATAACGACCATAGAGGGGATCGTCGGGGGGGAACGGGAGGTCCACGTGGGACAGGGACATGGTGTCATCCGGCCAGGCCAGGGCCAGGGACTCGATTCGGGTCGCCCCGGTCGAGAAGGGCGGCTTGAATCGAGCCGTCACGTAGCGGCTCTCGGGGGTCTCATTGGTGATCAGGGAGATGGCGAAGGGTAAGGCGCCATCTCCCATAAGACGCTCGGTGAGGGGGGCTGGATCGGCAACCAGCAGAGGCGACTTGATGGCGAAGCGGTTTATGTCGTAAAGGATCAGCTCGTGTCCCTCAGGGGCCAGGTGTTTTAGCAATTGGTCTGCCACCGCATCGGGGGACACGGTCGCGTCCACCGCCGTCAGGAGCAGCAGGGTCGGGGGGAATGCCCGGATCGGGCCCTCGGCCACCAACGCACCGATCCGCGACCCGACCGAGCGCGTCATCCGATGCACCTGGACACTGGCGTTGACCGAAAAGGAGTTGTAGTTGAAGGGGTCGAACTCCGGGAGGTTCGCGGTCCAGGCGAGCTGCTCCAGGCCCGGAAGCCTCGCCAGCCGGTCGACCCAGGGGGTAATGGCGGCGAGCGGGGTGATTCCGATGGCGGGGGAGACCAGCACCAGGCTGGCGGGGGTCGGCCCATCGCTCCCCTCCAGCACGCTCAGGGTGTAGTCGAGGGCGAGGGCGGCACCGGTCGAATAGCCCATGAGGTGGATGGGCCTGTCGCCCAGCGACTCGGCGAGATGTCGGACACCGAGTCGGGTGGCGGCCGCCATGTCCTCCCTGGTGACCGTGAGCAGCCCGGAGGGGATGGTGCCGTGACCGGGCATGCGCAGCCCCAGCACCCGGTACCCCCGCTCGGCCAGGGACTGGCCCAGGGCCCGCAGGCTGTAAGGGCCGTCGGACATGCCATGCAGCAGCAGCACCCCGCCCGCGGCGTCCTCGGGACCCAGCTCGAAGCTGTGGTTCCAGTTTGGCCTCCTCCGCCGGGGGTCGGAGGCGCTCCCCGCGCTGTAGCGGATCAGGGCATACCCCGGGCCGGTGGGCGTGACCGCGTAGACCTTGGCCTCCATTTCCTGCTCGAGACGCTCTTCGAGCCGGCGGTAATCGGCGAGGGTCCGCACCTCCGCCGCCCGATCGGCGGTGAACTCCGACTCGAGCTCCACCTCATGCCAAGGCTGGACTGGGGGACCGCTCCGGACCCACCAGACATAGAGCAGCAGCGTCCCCCCCAGAAACCCGAGCAGGGCCGCGGCAAGGTAACGTGCGGGACCCAGGAGGTTGCGCAACGAACGGATCATGGCTGAAACCCCTTAGCGTCCGCGCGTGAGGACGGAGTAAAACTTGCCCTCGGGCGTCCGAAACCGGTAGCGCAGCCGATTCTGGGGCTCGTCCGCGTTGGTGAGACGCAGAAAGACGTCATCGAAGTACTCCGGCACCTCGAGGCTGAAGTTGTGGAAGTTGCGGGTGCGGTTGATCGGAGTGACGTCGACCAGGGCGACCCGCTCGCTTCCGGGCTCCACCAGCTCCAGCAGACCCTCCACCTCGTCGAACAGCTCCGCGTCGGCCTTGGAGAGGGTGCTCTGCCCAAGACGCCGCCCCCGGTTGATGACCCGGCTGATCAAGAGGGCCCTGTCGTTGGAGGAGACGTAGACGGTGGTGTTGCGCACCACGGCAGCCAGCTTCTCCTTGTAGTCGCCGTGGAAGCGCTCGTAGTCGACGTCCGGCGCCGTCAGCACCAGCTGGTCGATCTCGCTCTCCGGATCGGAGAAGTCGGTATCCGCGAAGACTTTGCTCACCGCCTCCACGGCGACCTCGCCCCCCAGGCTGTTGGCGATCAGCCACAGCCGTTCCGGGCGGATCTCTTTGCTGACGAGACGCAGGGCATCCGCCAGCTCGCTGGACGACCCTGTCGCCACCTCGCGGGCACGTCGATAACCGCGCAGGGAATCGCCCTGATCGGCGGGCCAGTCGAACACCAGGACTGGGGCGTTGATGTCCAGGATGTGGGCAAGAAAGGCCGTCCCCCGCAGGGCGAAATCGAAATCGGTCCGGTAGCCGTGAACCAGCATCAACAGGGCGCGCTGGGGGGATGCATCGACCATCGTGCGGACCTGGTCCACGAAATCGCGCCGTTCGAGCTCGCGCACCCGAAGGATCCGGATCTCCTCTTCGAGGAACCAGCCACTGGCGTTGAGCCACATTCCGAGCCCCAGGGTCGGCGCGATCTCGGTCTCGAACAAGCCGAATCGCAGCTGCCCCCCGCGGGTCCTGGCCAGGCGCCCCTCGATGGGTCCCTCGCCCCCCTCGGGCACGCGATTGGTGACGAAGAAGAAGCGGTAGGCACCATCATCCGAGACCCTGGCGACCTGCATGCGACGGAACTCGAAGCTCTCGGCCCGCTCCAGGGCCCGGGTGGTTGACAGGAAATAGCCGTAGGCACCGAGACCTGCCAGGACCAACAGGGTGACGCCCAGGGACCAGAGCACGCGCCGCGTCCCGCGTCTCATCGCCCTGGTCTCGCTGGAAACGCCATCTGGTCAGGCCTGCCGGGAAGAAGCATGTACCGGCCCACGGTCCGAGGGCTCAGAACGTCGCCCGAAGGCGCTCGATGAGCGCGAGGGCGCTTGGGTCGTCGAGGGCCCCGGTGTAGACCTTGGGGGCCCCCTCGGGACGACGACGGAAGCGTTTGTACGGCCAGACGTACTGCTCCGGACAGGTGGCGACGCATTGTTCGATCCCGCGGTTGAGCGCGGCGGCCCCGACGGCGTCGTCCGCGCTGTCGATGCCCTCGGGTGCGGGCAAACAGTGGATGCGAAAGCCCTCCCCCACGCCCAGGCGCTCGGCGAACAGGAACACCACCCGCGCACCGGTACGGCGGGCGAGTCGGTTGACGAGGAGCATGGTGAAGGCCGGCACACCAAAGAGGGGGGCGAAGACGGCCCCCTTGTCCGCCTTGGGTTCCTGGTCCGGGAGTATTCCGACATAGTCCCCCCGCTCGAGGGCCTGCACCAGGACGCGGATCCCCTTGGGCGTGATGGGCGCCAGCTCGGCCCCACTGCGCCGACGCGCCGTGAGGATCAGATCGTCCAAGTACTTCTGGGGCTTGTAGAAGATGGCGGTGGGCCCCCGGACGGCGAGGAAGAGCCCAGCCAACTCCCAGGCACCGATGTGGGGCGACAGCACGATCAGCCCGCGGCCCGGGTCACGCTCCAGGAGCTCGACCCCCCGGGCCTCACGGACAAGGCCCAGGACCTGCTCCAGGGGCCGGAGCCACAGATAGCCAATCTCGAGATAGGTCTTGCCGAACTCCTTGAGGTTGCGGTCCCGCAGGTGCTGCTGGTCCCCGGGCGTGAGCTTGGGCAGGCACAGGCCGATGTTGATCAGGGCATTGCGCCTTTGGCGATTAGGCCAGCGGGCCGCGACCCAGCCCACGCCGTTGCCCAATCGGTGGAGCACGGACAATGGCAGACGCGCGGTCAGCCGCACCACGGCATGGGCGACGCGGTCCCTTAGCGCCAGGCCCAAGGGACGACCACCATCCACCCCCACCGAACCCCCCATCTGAGATCCCCGAATTCAAGGGAGCCACTGACCGTAGCGCCCGCTTGCTACACTGACGGCCCCAGAGCCCTCAGGCTCGGCCGGACCATCCCCGACCGGTATCAGGATAACCAGAATGCGACCAAAGTGAGGTGAAAACCATGAGCAGCGATCATCCCGGATGCCTAACCCCGGAGGAGGCCATGCGGATGCTGGAGGAGCACCCCCAGGCGGTCCTGGTGGACATCCGCTCCTCCATGGAATTCTTGTTCGTCGGCCATCCCAAGGGGGCCGTCCATGTGGCGTGGATCGACGAGCCCGACTGGGTCGTCAATCCCCACTTCACCACGGAGATCCGCAAGCTGCTGCTCGGCGGCGCCATCTGTGACACCGACAACCCGTGCGCGCCGGTGATCCTGATCTGCCGCAGCGGCAAGCGCTCGCTCGAGGCCGGCAAGACCTTAATTCGCGATGGCCTCAAAGCGGTCTATCACGTGGACGAGGGGTTCGAGGGCGACCTGGACGAGAACCACCATCGCAGCAGCAAGGGCGGATGGCGCTTCCGCGGCCTGCCCTGGGAGCAATGCTAGCGAGGGATGTGCCCCAAGGACCGGGCGCCAGCGATGAGACCGGAGGTCCCCTCGCGGGGGGCGTTGTGGGACCCCTTACTCACGCTCCTCTATCCAGGCGGTCTGGATGGCGGCCAACACCCGCTCGTCGCCCTGGTCCGGGTCGTCGTCGAAGCCCTCGAGCACGCGGATCCAAGACCGAAGGTCCGAGAGGTTAAGGTAACGCGGATTCACGTCCGGGTGGGTGTCGTCCAGTGCAAGCGCGAGGGCCCGCGCATCTCTCCACTTGAGACCCATCGATTTACTCCAGGTCTGCTCCCGGTAGGCGCTCACCGTCGGTCGGGGGCTGGCCGAGCGTTGAACCTCGTCCTCAGGGGCCCTGGTCCAGACCGCACGCCAAGGCCTCGGCGTCACGCCGACACAGATCCAGGAACTGGAGCTTTCTCAGGATCTCCCGCGCTGTCTCCAGGTTTTCGGAGGAAGGCTCCGCGAACAGACACTCCAGCTCCTTGTCCAGGGCCAGACTCTGCTCCGCGAGCTGGGTCAGGATGCTCGCCAGGGCCGATCGCGGATTGGGGCTGCTCTGGGCCTCCGAAAGGCTCTGCCGGAGCTCCATTTGCTCGACGAGGAAGGACGCGTCGGGACTCGGTGCGCTCTCCGTGCCGGGCTCCCCGGTGTGCAGCGCGAGCAGATACCTGGCCCGCTCTTGAGGGTCCTTGAGGGTGCGGTAGGCCTCGCTGACCTGGGTGGAGGCCCGCAGGGGGACCGCATGCGCAACGTCAGGGGACGCGCCGAAGCGGTCGGGACGGGTGGCCGCCTGGAGCGCCCGGTAGCGCTCGGCGAGGCGGCGGGCGTCGAGTGAGAAAGACACGGGGAGGTTGAACAGCTCGAAATAATTCTCGGGGAGCGCGGCCAATCGCAGGTCCTCGCCATCCCAAAGCTGCGCGACAGAACTTCTCACCTGGACGCGGGAAGGCTGAAGATCAAAGTCTCAGGAGATCAGGGCAGGGGCCTCGGCCCCGTGCAATCGATCGCCGTGGCTCGGGGAATGCGGTGCTGGGTTCAGGGTATCGGCCACGGGGCTTTCCTCCTTGGGAATGGGTCCCGAATGGCGAAGCCGGCCCGCTTGCGAGCGGGCCGGGATCTGTGCCTTAGCTCACAGATGCTAGGCTCATACTCAGTGGAAAGGCAAGCGCTGGGTAACCGCAGAGCCTTGGGGGGGCTATCCGCACCCCGATGTCAAAGAGGGCCATGGGAGACTGTCACCCGTCGGTGGGGCCTCACGGGGCGGTATTCGCTTCACGAGCCAGCCAAGACCGGCCCGCTCTTCAGGGTGTCTTCCCGAACCCAGCCTCCGCCGCCTGCCGACGCAGGCTGAAAGGCCGCCCTGGGGTGGCGAAAGGGCTAGACGGCGGCGGCTCGCCCCTCCCGCCGGCCCCCGAGCTTGACCGCGGTGGGCCCGTAGGCCTCGGACGCGGGGCCGCGAGGGTCACGCCGATCGACGAGCTGCTGCAGGCTGATGTGATTCAGGTACTCGTGTATCCGCTGACTCAGGTCCATCCACAGGTCATGCGTCAGGCAGGGTCCATCGTTCTGGCAATTCCCGGCGCCGCCGCAACGGGTGGTGTCCACGTTCTCGTCGACCGCCGTGATCACCTCCGCCACATGGATCTCGCTGGCAGGGCGCGCCAGGTTGTAACCCCCGCCGGGACCCCGCACGCTGCTGACGAGGGCGGAGCGGCGCAGCTTCGCGAAGAGTTGCTCAAGGTAAGACAAGGAAATGCCTTGTCGGTGGGCGATATCGGCCAGGGCGATGGGCCCCTGACCCTGATGGATGGCCAGGTCCAACATCGCGGTGACGGCGTAGCGGCCCTTGGTGGTGAGTCTCATGGATTACTCCCGCTGGCACGTGGATTTCCCGCTGCATGATAGGTTACCCCACCAGAGCGATCAATTTATGCCATGTATGGCGGAAAACTCGGCGGAGGCGGGACACTATTCGCGTGCCCGACGCGACTCGCGCCGACGGACCGGGCTTCCCGTGGGGGCCAAAGTTGGCCTTCAATCGGCCTTTTCCGGGCTTTGGCGGTAGCCCTCCGGCCTGCTCCGGGTATCGGCTTCGATGGTGCCGTTGTCGATCTGGACCGTATCCAGATCCGCTTCGTGCTCGAAGTGGCGCATGATGCCGCGCGTTTCCAGAACTCGGGACATGTCCTCGAGCCGCTGGTCCATATGATGGATGTGGTCGAGCATCCGGTTAATGGCATTGGCCACCGGGTCCGGGGCATCGCGGGTCGCGCCATAGGCGTCGAACCCGATGCGTGCGGCCGTGTCGGCACGGCGGCGGCGATCCGCGTCCTGCTCCCGCTCGATGGCGCGACCGGGGACGCCGACGACGGTTGCCCCCGGCGGCACGGGTTTGACCACCACCGCGTTGGACCCGATACGAGCGCCATCGCCGATCTCGATGGGTCCGAGCACCTTGGCCCCCGCCCCCACCACCACGTCGCGCCCCAGGGTGGGGTGCCGCTTGCCTTTCTGCCAGCTGGTCCCACCCAGTGTGACCCCGTGATAGAGGGTGCAGTCGTTGCCGATCACCGCGGTCTCACCGATCACCACCCCCATGCCGTGATCGATGAAGAAGCGCCGCCCGATCTGGGCGCCAGGGTGGATCTCGATGCCGGTCAACCAGCGGGCGAGGTTCGAGTTCACCCGGGCCAGCCACTTGAGGTTTCGTCTCCAAAGCCAGTGGGAGACCCGGTGGGCCAGGACCGCGTGAAACCCCGGGTAGGTCGTGACGACCTCGAAGGACGTCCGAGCGGCGGGGTCGCGCTCGAAGACGCAGGCGATTTCCTCGCGGAACCGGTCAAGCATCATTCTCTCCTTGGTCGCCGTCGGCGGTGATCCGCCGGGCAGACTTGCGTCCCTGGGCGGCGCTCAGGATACCGCGCAGGATGTTGAGCTCCACCCAATCCAGACGCGCCCGGTTGAAGAGACGGCGCAGCCGCGTCAGGAGCCGCCTGGATTGGATGGGATCCGCGAACCCGAGATCGAGCAGCGTCTGGGTCAGGTGGGCATGGAACCCCTCCAGGGCCTCGGCGGTGGCCAGGTCCCGCGGTGGCTCCAGAAGCCGGTCCCCCCGCCCCTCCCGCCAGGCCCGGCGGATTTCGTAGGCGAGCACCTGGACCGCCGCCGCCAGGTTCAGCGAGCTGAACCGCGGGTTCGTCGGGATATGGACCAGATAGTGGCAGCGGGCAAGCTCGTCGTTGCTCAGCCCCGAGCTCTCGCGCCCGAACACCAGGGCCACCTCCCCCTGGGCAGCCTCTGCAAGGAGGCGCTGTGCCGCCTCGGGCGGCTCCAGCAGAGGCCACTCGACGGAGCGCAGGCGTGCGCTGGAGCCGATCACGAGCCGACAGCCGGCGAGCGCCGCCACCAGATCCGGGTGGATGGTGGCTCGGGCGAGCAGGTCGTCGGCCCCCGAGGCACGCGCCAGGGCGTCGGCGTCCGGCGGCTGCTTGGGGTTGACCAGGGCAAGGCGGGTGAGGCCCATGGTCTTCAGGGCCCGGGCCGCGGCACCGAGGTTGCCGGTGTGGGTCGTCTCCACCAGCACGCAGCGGATTCGGGACAGGGGATCGGCGCCGCGATCCTCGGACACGCCTTGGCTGATCGGTGGAGGGCTCATGGCCCGTCAGCTTCATCAGACCATCGGTTCATTGTCAATCTTTAACATGACCCTGCCTTGGGGTATCGTCGTCGCGATGAATCCCACCCTCACAATCGCCGTCCGTGCAGCCCGGGCCGCTGGCCGGGTGCTGCTGCGCTATTACGAGCGGGTCGACCAGATCCAGATCCAGTCGAAGAGCCGCAATGACTTCGTGAGCGAGGTGGACCGCGCGGCGGAGGCCGCCATCGTGCAGGAGCTCCGCTCCAAGTTCCCGCATCATGCCATCCTCGCCGAGGAAAGTGGCGCCCAAGGGACGGGCGACTCCCAATGGATCGTTGATCCGCTGGACGGGACCACGAACTATCTTCACGGATTCCCCCAGTTTTCCATCTCCATCGCCCTGCGCCACCGTGAGCAGCTCGAGTGCGGGGTGGTTTACGATCCGTTGCGCGAGGAGCTCTTCACCGCCGCCCGCGGTCAGGGGGCCCAGCTCAACGACCGTCGCCTTCGGGTCGCCACCCGTCCCTCGCTCGAGGGTGCCCTGATCGGGACCGGGTTTCCGTTTCGCGACCAGCGCCACATCGACGCCTATCTGGGCATGTTCAAGGCCATGACCCTGGCCACCGCTGGGATACGCCGCCCCGGCTCCGCGGCCCTCGACCTCGCCTACGTGGCCGCCGGACGCACCGACGGCTTCTGGGAGCTGGGCCTCGCCCAGTGGGACTTCGCCGCCGGGGCCCTCCTGATCGCCGAGGCGGGAGGGACCGTCAGCGACCTCGCCGGCGGAAGCCGCTTGTTCGAGACGGGGAACCTGGTGGCCGGAAACATCCGTATCCATCAGGCCATGCTCGAGCTGGTGCGCCCCTTTCTCGGCGAGAGCCTGAAGGCATAGCCCGCGCCGGCCTCGGCTCCCCGGGGCACCGGCGCCCCGCTGGACCTTCGTGAAGCCCGGCGGCAAGCACCTCCCAGCCGCGGAAACGGGAGTCCCGAAGCGGCGCCATGCAGCCCCGGTCCATCGCGGGCGCCAACTGGCGAGACGGCGCGCAAGGGGCCGCACCACCGGAAGCGACGCGGATAGGGACAACCAGACCCTGGCTCGGTGCTGCGCCTTCCAGAAAAGGCCCCGGTGTTTTCCGGGACATCCAAGTTGAACCAGGGGCGATCAAACCCCAGCCTCCTTGAGCGATAACCTTGCAGACCTGGCCCATGCGGGGCCGGCAGCCTACACCGAGAGGACCGACCAAGTGCACAGCCGCAGTACCGCCGTCACGGACCCCAAGCTCCAGATGCGCTCCATCATCCAGCGCATCGCCACCGGCCCCGAGCTCTCCAAGGACATCTCCCTGGACGAGGCCCGTGCCGGGATGGGTGCCATCATGGGTAATCAGGTGGACCCGGTGCAGGCAGGGATCTTCCTGATCGCCCTGCGCATGAAGCGGGAGACCGACGACGAGCTGCGGGGCATCCTCGATGCCCTGCGGGACGCCACGGATCACGTGGTCGCGGGGGTCGACGAGGTGGTGGACATCGCCGACCCCTATGACGGCTACAACCGCTGCCTGCCCGCGGCGCCCTTCTTGGCACCGCTGCTCGCCGAGTGCGGGGTGCCGGCCGTCACCCACGGTGCCGACGCCGTAGGCCCCAAGTTCGGGGTGACCCACCGGCACGTGCTGGAGGCGGCGGGGGTCCCCGTCGACCTCGGGGTCTCGGCGGCCGCGGCGCGTCTCGCGGAGCCTGGGCTGGGCTGGACCTACCTCGATCAGCGCGCCTTCTGCCCGCCGCTGCACGCCTTGCTGGACCTGCGATCGACCATCGTCAAACGGCAGGCCATCACCACGGTCGAGGTGATGCTGCGTCCGATCCACGGCCGCCGTCATACCCACCTCGTCACGGGCTATGTTCACAAGCCCTACCCGCGCATCTACGCGCTGCTCGCACGGCACGCGGGGTTCGACTCGGCCCTCCTGGTGCGCGGTGTGGAGGGGGGCGTGATCCCCTCCCTGCGCCAGACCGGCACCTGTTACAACTACCAGCACCTGGGTGAGGAGCAGCCCTTCGAGATCGACCCCACTGCCTTCGGGATCGAGCAGCCAGTGCGGGCCGTCCCGCTGCCCGACGACCTGCCGCAGACCACCCGTCCGGGGGACGACATCGCGGTGGCGGTCGACGTCCACGCCACCGCCCAGGCTGCGGCCCAGGCTGGCATGGCGGCACTCGAGGGTCGCCGGGGCCCGACCTACGACAGCCTGGTGTACTCCGGTGCCCTCATCCTCTGGCACCTGGGGCGGGAGTCCTCCCTGTCCGCCGCGGCGGACCGGGTGCGCAAGACCCTGGATGCCGGCCAGGCCGCGCGCCGGGTGCGCTGAGGAGGGCCGCCATGGACGCTCCTTTCGTCGCCGTGGCCCAAGCCGCCGAGATTCCGGCCGGCAAGTTCGTGAAGGTCGTGGTCGACGGCCGACCTTATCTGATCGCCAACGCCAACGGCCGTTACTATGCGGTGGAGGATAACTGCAGCCACGAGGACTATCCGCTCTCCTATGGCTGCCTCGACGGAGATCGGATCAAGTGCTCCCTGCACGGCAGCCGCTTCTCCCTGGCCACCGGGGAGCCCTTGGAAGACCCGGCGGACAGCCCAATCCGTACCTTTCGCTGCGTGGAATCCGCCGGCCAGGTGTGGATCGACCCCAGCGCACCGGGGAGCTGACGGATGACCTCCAGGGAAACGCTGAACGCGTGCGTTTCCCGTCCAGGCCAAGGGTGGGCGGCCATTTTAGGTCACATCACGTGACTGAAAATGGAGCGATTCGGAAACCGTATCTTCGGATCGCGAGCGGATCGAATGCCAGGATGGCATTTGATCGGCCTCTCCCTGGGACTGGGAGGATCCTGCCCCTCTGGTCTCCAGCACCTGCGCTGGAGAGCGTGATCACCCCGCGACGCTGAAGCCAGCTTTCACCTCTTGCCGAATCGTATCGGCCGCTCCTCGAGCTCCAGATCCCCTTCGATCTGGAACCTGGGGCCGTCGTCCACCTGTGAGTCGTCGGAGACGACCGGCGCCAGGACAGGATCGGTTCGATCCGAGCCAGTGGACGGCGATCCCGCGTCCGGTCTTGCCGTCGCGGCTGCCCGCCCGCCCTTGGCTCGGACGGCCCGGATCCATTGACGGGCCTTGACACCTGCCGGGCTCCCCGCCCGATTGCCGGTAATGGCCGCCGATAGGTTTCCCAGGGCCTCGTCGGTCTCCTCACGCGGAGGCTCCGCTTCCTTGGCACCGAGTCGCACCGTCTGCATGGCGCCGAAGACCTGCTCCTCGACCTCGACCACCGAGTAGCGGTCCGCTTCGCGGAAGCGCACGAAGGGCAGACCCGCCGCGTCGCAGATCCTGTCCAATCTGTTGCGGGGTGGGCGGCGGCCCAAGCGGGAGCGGGGCGACAGGTTGACCGCGCAGACGATGGTGGCCGACTCGGCGGTGCAGACCAGAAAATCGAAGCGATACTGCCCGAGACGGTCCAACGCCCGGCGGCGCACCCGACGGTCCAGGCGGCGACGCACCCCCAGCACGTCCGCCACGCGCACGTTTCCGTAGACCCGGTAACCCCTGCCCATGGCCCGCTCCAGCACGGGCAGGAAGGCCTGCTGCGCGGGCGAGAACAGCGACGGTTCCAGCACGTAGGGTAGCCGATGGCGGCGTCCCAGGCGCCTCGCGAGGCTCCACAGGAAGAGCAGAAGCAC
This sequence comes from Chromatiaceae bacterium, assembly GCA_049284555.1. GTDB lineage: Bacteria > Pseudomonadota > Gammaproteobacteria > Chromatiales > Chromatiaceae > Thiodictyon. The sequence goes on from JBAPYD010000023.1 coordinate 13,217, forward strand.
GAAGGCGCCGAGCCCCAGAAGAACGTAGAAATGACCCACCGACAATCACCCGCACGGCCGCCGCGAACCAGCGCCGGGAGAGCCCCGGAACCCGAGACGGCAGCTTCAGAAAAACAAAGACTTGGAAGCATACAGGAGTCACGTGCCCCAAGTCACCTGATCGCCGACACAAACTGGAGACCCGGGGACGCGTGGCGGGACTCGATCGGCCTTCAGGGCTGGAGAAGCCCGTTGCGCGCGAAAAGCCGGAGCAGCCGATCGAGGTTGTCGGAAAGCGCCCTCCCAAGGGCATCGGGGTCCTGGGAGCGTGTCGCGAGCCGCGGGGCAATCGCGGGCTCGGCGTGGATCTTTCCTCGCAAGGCCTCGATGAGCGCTGACCGGTCTCGGGTCCCATCCATCAAGCGGAGCAGGTGGGCCGAGAGGGGATCGAGCGTCAGGACCCGATGACGCACGGTCGCCGCATGGCCCTCCCCCGCCGCCGCCTGGGCGCGGACGAGGGGGATCGCACAGGGTCGCTCGCTCACCTGGGTCGGCCAGGACACTTCGCGGCGACTGAGCCCAAGCCCCCCGGAGCAGTAGAGGCTGAAGACCTCCGAGAGACAGGCCGGGGACGCCTCGGCGAGGGACGGGCTGCCGGATTGTGCCACCCGCCGCTTCGCGTCCTCCAGGAGCCGCGGGAAAGGGACGGCGTTCGGGTAGATCGCCGCCAGCTGATCCACCAAGGCCTTGGTGAGCGGGTGCTCCAGGGTGAAGGTGGCCTCCCCCGACATGCGGTAGGTCTGGGGCAGGACCTGGTCGAGCGCGGGGGCCTCCGTGGCCTCCAGGTCGGCGTAGAGTCTGAATGTGAGCAGCCGCCCCAGGTCGATGTCGAGGTTGGGCTGCACCTGCGCCCGCACCAGGAGGCTGCGCCGGAAGGGGCGCAGGGTGAGAAAGTCCATGTACTGCTCGACCTCGGACTGGGTCTCGAAGCGATCCAGCACGGCCTGGGCGGCCGGACTCAGGCTACTCGGGAAGAGGGTGTGCAACCGGGCATCGGCCAGATAACGCAGCCCCTGGCGCTTGGCCCGCTCCATGAAGTCACTGAAGGTCTCCGGGGCATTGGTGTCCTCCAGATACTCATGGAAGAGGTAGCTCGTGCGAGCACCCTGGAGATAGTCCAGCTCCCGCCGCAGGAGCTGCGCCTCGGGCCTGCCGTCGCCCGCAAAGCCGGCCGCGAGGAGCCCGAGCAGCTCCCGGGCCCGGGCGATGCGCTCGACCGCTGTCCCGACGTCCCTGCAGTGATGGAGCAGCATATCCCGGAGCATCCCCCGATGCCGCCAGCCCGGCAGCACGTTGTAGCTCAAGAAGGCGATGCCTCGCTCCGAGAGCAGTCCCCCGCAGAGACGGAGGATGTGCTCCCGCACCGGCTCCGGCACCCAGGAGTAGACCCCGTGGATGAGGATGTAGTCGAAGCGCCCCAGCCCCCGCGTCGGGTCTGGTTCGAGATCGAGGAGGTCTCGATGGAGCAAGCGACAGTTGGTGAGCCCCAGCTCGCTGATCAGGGCCTGACCCAGGCCCGCCTGCCGGGCCGAGAGCTCCACCCCGAGACATTCACTGTCCGGGAGGTGATAGGCCAAGGGGATCAGATTGCCCCCGGCCGCCGACCCGAGCTCCAGCACCCGGCAGCGATCCGCGGGCGCCGCCCCGATCCCGAGGAGGACGCCGAGGGACCCGAGATAATCCGGGTGGGTCTCCGGGATGGCGAAGCTCTCGTAAGGGACCTCGTCATAGCCGGCCAGGGTCTCGGCCGTGTCCAGTCCGGGCATTGGCTGGGTCCCCCCGTGGGCGCGGCGCCGGCAGTCCCTACAGGACCTTGGCTACCAGCTTGATCGCCGGGTCCTGGGGATCGCTCTCGACGCGGAACCCGAGCGATTTGACCAGGGCCAGCATGCGGGTATTGGCCGTCAGTACCTCGCCCTCCATCATGCGGAATCCGCGGGTGCGGGCATTCGCCATCAGGGAGCGCATGAGCCGGGCGCCGATTCCCAGGTTGCGCCAGGAGTCCGACACCACGATCGCGAACTCGCACGATTCACCGCCGGGTCGGGAGATGTACCGGGCGACCCCCACCTCCACCTCCTCGCCCTCGTGGTCGACCACGCCGATCAGCGCCATCTCCCGGTCGTAGTCGATCTGGGTGAAGCGCACCAGCATCTCGGCCGAGAGCTCCTTGATGGCCTGCATGTACCGGAAGTACTTGGTCTGCTCGGAGAGCCCGCGGACGAACTCCTGGGTGAGCATGGCGTCCTCGGGGCGGATGGGCCGGATCGTGAGGTCCTTGCCGTCCGGGAGCTGGACCTTCTCGATCAGATGGCTCGGATAGGGGTGTATGGCCATGTGGCCATAGGTGGGCTGCTGGGGAGGACGGTAGTTGACCTGGATGCGGGCATCCACGGCGATAACCTCCTTATCGTTTCCGATCAGGGGGTTGATCTCCATTCCAATGACCTCGGGAAGCTCGCACACCATCTCGGACACCCGCTGGAGGATGCGTGCCAGGGCGACCCGGTTCATCGGCGGCATGTTGTGAAAGGCCCCCATGAGCCGCGCCACGCGGGTATGGTCGATCATGGTCTGGACGATGAAGGCGTTGAGCGGGGGCAGCCCAAGGGCCCGATCCTCCAACACCTCCACCTCGGTCCCGCCCGCCCCGAAGCTGATCACGGGTCCGAAGATGGCGTCCCGCGTCACCCCGATCATCAGCTCCCGGGCGGCGCGCTTGCCCACCATGTGCTCCACCGTCACCCCCTCGATCCGTGCATCCGGGCGCAGGCGCCGACCCCGCTCCAGGATCTCGCTGTAGATCCGGCGCACCGATTGGGCGTCGCTAATGTTGAGGGCGACCCCATCCACGTCCGACTTGTGCTCCAGGTCCGGGGAGTGGATCTTGAGGACCACGGGGAAACCCAGGGCCTCCGCCGCCATGAGGGCCTCGTTGGGGGTGCGGGCCAGCACCGCCTGCATGGTCGGGATGCGGAAGGCTGCCAGCACCGCCTTCGCCTCGATGGTGCCGAGGGTCTTACGGCCCTCCGCCATCACCCCCTCGATGATGAGCCGCGCCCCCTCCACGTCCGGGGCGTCCTGCTGGGACAAGGGCCCGGGGGACTGCATCAGGAGCTGCTGGTTGCGCTGATGGGCGGCGAGGAAGTACATGGCCTCGACGGCGATCTCGGGGGTCTCGAAATGGGGGACATGGTGCTCCGCGAAGAGGGCCTGGGCCTCTGCCACACGCCGCCCCCCCATCCAGCAGGCCAGCACCGGCTTCTTGGTCTTCTTGGCCGCCTCGATCACCTGCTGCGCGGTCCCGGTCGGGTCCCCGGAGGCCAGGGGGGCCAGGATGCAGACGACACCGTCCAGCTCGGGGTCCTCGAGACAGGCGTCCAGGGCCACCCGATAGCGCTCGGGCGGAGCGTCGCCGATGATGTCCACCGGGTTGCCGTGGGACCAGTGGTCCGGCAGGGCCTTCTCCAGCTTCTGACGGGTGGCGTCCGTGAAGGAGGCGAGCACCAGACCCAGCTCCTGGGCCCGATCTGCAGCCAAGACACCCGGCCCGCCACCGTTGGTGATGATCGCGATGCGTTCTCCCGACAGGCGCCGACCCGCGCCAAACACCTGGGCGGCGGCGAAGAGCTCCTCCAGGTGGGCCACCTGGACCACACCCGCCCGCTCGGTGACGGCCCGAAAGACGTCCGCCGATCCCACCCAGGCCCCGGTGTGGGACTTGATGGCGCGCGTGCCCGCCGGACGGTGCCCTGCCTTGACCACCACCACCGGTTTCAACCGCGCCGCCGCCCGTAGCCCGCTCATGAAGCGTCTGGCGTTTCGGATCCCCTCCACATAGAGCAGGATGCATTGGGTCTGGCTGTCCAATGCCAGGTAATCCAGGATGTCGCCGAAGTCCACATCGGCCGCCGCCCCCAGGGACACAACCGCGGAGAGGCCGAGCTGGCGCCGCTCGGACCAATCGATCATGGCCGTGCAGATGGCCCCCGACTGGGAGACTAGGGCCACCTTGCCCCGCCTGGGCA
>JBAPYD010000024.1:0-3679 GCA_049284555.1 Chromatiaceae bacterium
CATCTGGAGGGGCGGCGCAATTGGCAGGCGGCGCTCTGGGGTGTACTGATGTTCCAGGCCTGGATCCAGGAGCGAACCTAGCGTGCTCGCCTACTGGCTTGTCTTCGAGGTGGCGGCGATTCCGGCCCTTGTGCCGGCCCGGCCCGGCGCCCGGAATCTCACGCTGTGGCTCGGCGTGGGCCTGGTCTTGGTCCTCGCCATCGGGTTCCGCTACCAGGTGGGGGGGGACTGGTCCAACTACCTGCGCATATATGACGGTTTCATCGGCACCACGCTCGCGGACGCCGTGAGCGCCCACGGCTCTGATCCCGGATATGTCCTGTTGAATTGGGCCATGGCCCAGCTGGGCTGGGGGGTCTACGGCGTCAACGCGGTCTGCGGGGCCATCTTCGCCGCCGGGCTGGTGGCCTTCTGCCGGCAGCAGCCCGCGTCCTGGCTGGGACTCGCCGTGGCGGTGCCCTATCTGGTGGTGGTCATGGCCATGGGGTACACGCGCCAGAGCGTGGCCCTCGGCCTCTTCTTCCTAGCCCTGGCCGCGATCCAGCGCGGGCAGTTCTGGCCTTACCTGGTCTTGGTGGCGCTGGCCGCCACCTTCCACAAGAGCGCGGTGCTGTTGTTTCCACTTGGGGTCTTTCTCTACGGCCAGGGGTGGACCTTGCGCGCCATGGCGGTCGCCGTCGCGGCCTATGGCTTTTGGGATCTGTTGTTGGAGGAGCATCAGGACGAGCTCTGGGTCAACTACGTGGATTCCAAGATGGAGTCCCAGGGCGCCAGAATCCGCGTCTGGATGAACGTGGTGCCAAGCCTGTTGGTGCTCCTCTACGCCAAGCGCTGGAAGCGGCTGTTCCCCGATTTCGCCATCTGGTCCTTCCTCGCGGCCGCCTCCCTGGTCAGCCTGGCCCTGGTGGGCTACGCCAGCACGGCGGTGGACCGGGTGTCCCTCTATTTCACCCCCATCCAGGTCGTGGTCTTCGCCCGGCTGCCGGCACTGATGCGCAAGGACCTGCACCCCGAGCTGGTACGCTTGGGCGTGGTGACGGCCTATGGAGGGGTGCTGTTCGTCTGGCTGAACTACGCGTCCCACTCGGCATGGTGGATCCCTTACCGAAACATCCTGCTCGAATGAGACCTGACGATACGTACGGCCCAACCCGACAACCGTAGCCCTCCCTTGCTGGTCCCCCCGTCAGCCGAGGCCGTATCATGCCCCGATGAACCCAGGGGATGGGGTAGAGAAGCGGCGGCCGTGCCCTCAATTGGCCGGTTTGCGCGGGTCGGCCCGCAAGCGTCACTGGCGCAGCTGTTCACGGCTCGCATCCCGAAACATGAGAACGCTCGGTCCCCCATGGAAGCCCGACTGAACGGGACACCTCAGAGCCCCAGGTAGCTCGCTCGAATAGTCCGGTGGATATGCCGCGAACAATCGCCCTTGCATCGAATACCGCCTGGTATCTGCACAACTTTCGCGGCGGACTTATCAGCACCCTCGTCGACCGGGGCGACCGGGTGGTCACGCTGGCCCCGCCGGACGGCTATGTCCCACGTCTCAGGGATATGGGGTGCGAAGTGATGGACCTGCCCATGGACAACATGGGAACAAACCCGGTCCGGGACATCGCAACCTGGCATCGCTTTCGCCGGGCTTATCGAGCGATCGGGCCGGACGTCGTCCTTCACTACACGGCCAAGCCGATGGTCTACGGGACCCTGGCGGCCCGCTCCCTGGGCATCCCGGTCATCAATACCGTGACGGGCCTTGGCACGGCGTTCCTGCGGGGCGGCCCCTTGCAGACGATCGTTCAGACGCTCTACCGCGTCGCCCTTCGCCACTCTCCCCGCGTGTTCTTCCAGAACCCGGATGACCTCGACTTGTTCGTGTCCCGTGGTCTTGTGAGGCTCGAGCAGGCGGGCCGACTACCCGGCTCCGGCGTGGATCTCGACCGCTTCGAGGTGGCCCCGATGGCCGAAGGCCCCGGGAGGGTCTTCCTGCTGGTTTCCCGCATGCTCAGGGACAAGGGCATCGGGGAGCTCGTCGAGGCCGCGCGAGGCTTGCGGCGCGAGAATCCGAACCTGAGGTTTCAGCTGTTGGGCCAGCTCGGGGTGGCGAATCGCACCGCCATTTCGAGATCCGAGGTCGAAGGCTGGGTCCGGGAGGGATCGATCGAGTACCTGGGTGAGACCGACGACGTTCGACCCTGGATTGCGCGGGCGGACTGTGTCGTGCTGCCCTCCTATCGGGAGGGAACCCCCCGCACCCTGCTCGAGGCGGCCGCGATGGGCCGCCCCATCGTCACCACCGATGTCCCCGGCTGCCGCCAGGTGGTGGACGATGGGGTCACGGGACTGCTGTGCCGGGCCAGGGACGCGACCGACGTGGCAGTCAAGATCCGCTCGATCATGGGCATGACATCAGAGCAGCGGCAAGCGATGGGCCTGGCCGGGCGGGCCAAGATGGAGCGGGAATTCGATCAGCGCATCGTCATCGAGGGCTATCTCGGGGCCATCGAAGAAGCGCTCGGCCGCCGCGGGGCAACGATGTTTGCCGCCTCGAGGCTGCAAGGTCGGACCAAGCCCCTGGAGGATGGTGCGAGCGCAGACCAATCGGCTCAATGTGATGTCCGGCCGCGGGCCCATCCCTCGCGGTCCTGTTCTGGGGGCGCGACCGCCGATGTCTAGAGCAGGCCACCTCCCGGCACCGGCCGTGTCTTGCCTGGCCACTGGCAGCGGACCGTGAGCGATTATCCAGCGTCCGTTCGCTCTTCCCTGGAGCCCCTGGACCAGCTCCTCCTCGATGCGTGCTCCCCGCACGCGGAGGCGGCCAAGACCCGGGTACCGCCACAGGCTTGGCCCGAGCTGCTGGCCCGCGCCGAGGCGCACAAGGTCTCGAACCTGGTCCTGGCACGCTGGGAAACCCTGACATCCGACCTCTCGGAAGACGTGCGGGCGCTTCGTCGTCGGGCGGCGGCTGGCAATCTGGCCTACGCGGGGCGCCTGTTGGAGTTGCTCTCGCTGCTCGAGAAGGCCGAGATCCCCGCCTTGCCATTCAAGGGGCCGGTGCTGGCGGAGACGGTCTTCGGCGGAATCCCCAATCGCAGCTTTGGGGATCTGGACCTGCTGGTCCCCCGAGGGGAGCTGGGGAGGGCGTGCGGATTGCTCGTCGATCTCGGCTATCGCCCAATATTCGATGTCGCGCTCGCGGAGTATCTGCGCATCACTCTGCGCGGGGGACACCACGTCGGCCTCCGTCACGCGCGTCATGGCACCTACGTGGAGGTGCACTGGGAGATGGCGGGACGCTTTCTTCCAATCGCCCTGGACTGGGGTACCGTGGAGCCGTTCCTGGAACGCGTGGGGTTTTGCGAGCGCGAGGTCTTGGCCCTGGCCCCGGAGCCTGGACTGTTGTACCTATGCGTCCACGGGGCCAAGGAGTACTGGCGTCTTCTCGACCATGTCGTCTGTGTGGCGTGGCAGCTGGACCGGCGGCCGCCCGACTGGGATCGCGTGCGCGATCTCGCCAAGCGTTGGGGGGCCGAGCGGATCCTGCTCACTGGACTGGGCCTGGCGGCCCGATTATTCGAGGTTGCCCTACCCAAGGACATCGAGGGGATGCTCGCAAGATCCCCAGGCGTTCGGCGGCTGGTCGAGCGTCAAGGCCGAAGGATCTTCGCGCACGATCGCC
>JBAPYD010000025.1:0-4564 GCA_049284555.1 Chromatiaceae bacterium
AAAATCCGGCCCCAGCGCCATCGCGCTGTCAGCGAAATCCCCGCCCCGCCATCCTTCCCACTGATCCGTCATGTCTTTTCCCTGAGTGGACACAAAAGACCGAGGGGCGGAGATCAGGTCATCTGAACTTGCTGCTTCCCCCGTAAAACCCCAGCAGTGGCTCGCCGGTCCTAAAACCGGCGATGCCCGTCTCGCTGGAAAGCACAATGACCCCATCTTGGATCTTGAAGTCCTGGCCTTCTGTAAGCTCCTTCTTTCTTATGATCTCGTTACCTCGCAATGCGCTTATTTGCAGCATATTCTCGGATTGCTTTTCAACCGCGATACGCCCGATTCGTTGATGATCCAATGATCTGTCATCAGGCCACAGAATACTCGACAAATAGAGGGTGGGGGCTTCGTCGGTGCCGCCATCTCCGTTATTCTCGTACATCCCCTCCAATTGTGCAAGGGTTGTAGTGGCGCGAAATGGCGCATTATTCGAAGGCGGAGCAGACGCGCAGGCGCTGAGGGCGAGCGCGAATATTACGGCGACCGAATATCTGTTCATGTACTTGTCAAGGAACCGCTGACGATCAGCAGTGGCGCGGTGTGCGCAACCGCATCCGCAATGTGCTGGCCCTGGGGACGCCGAGCCGCGTGGCGATCTGGACGGGCATGATGAGCTCCAAGCATTACTGGCATCTGTCCCGCTCACTGTTCGCCCAGACCGGAATGACCAATGAAGGGCTGAAAGGCCGGGGCTTGATCGGCAACCGTGATCAATGGATGAACACGCATGGCTATGCCTGAACCCGTCGTGTGCGCCCTTCTCGTGAACCGCTTGAGTAGCGGACCCGCATGCCAGGTGGTGTGGGGAGGGTGGGTTAGACGCCCGCCCTTACCCGATTACGCGGTTCGGGCTGAAATCACGGAGAAATTCCGTGGACAGTGCGGCCTGGCAAGGAGGCACTGGCCCCCGAGCTCGGGTGGCGAGCACCGGCTGGGGATCGCGAAGCAGATGGGTCGCGTCTTCCCTCGCGCCATCGCTAGGGCATTTCCTCGCCGTGTTGCCAAAGTTCGTATTCGCCGATGTCTATGTCGGAATTCCAAGAAACCGCGTAACCACCAGGCTCAACGGTAACGTTCTTGATCTCCTTAACGGTTCGAACGGATGAAGGCTCCGGCCCCTCGCAAGCGCGCCGAAGACAAAGACGGACTTTATCAGACGCCCGTGGCGGATGGATGTCAGGTGATGCCTGAACTCGACAGGGGGGTGTATGAGCCGTGCTGCCTCCAGGAACCACCGCGGGATGTCGCGTGCCGCGACTGCATTCCTGGTCATGGTGACGGCACCTGCCGTTGCGAGGGGGGGGAATGGATCGGCGTGCGGCCGCAGGCGGAGATAGGGATTCCCGCCAGGGCCTGCTGCCGCTTCACGCCGAACCGTCGGCGCCCCAAACGGCCCCGGCGGGTGCTGCTCGCTAGAGCCGGGGAGGAGTCTAGCTTCCGGGACCGCAAGGCCGCTTGACGAGAGCGGCCGATCGATTGACCGACACCGCCAATCGCGTGTCGAGGCGAGGACGGGGCGTGAGACGGCGGGGACGACAAGGAGGAGTGAGAGGCGAAGGCGGCATCGTCTCGGTCGGGCGGGGCAGGGCGCCCGGACTTGCGTGCCTCGGTGGTGCGTGGCTGGACAGAGCCTGTCCAGGGCCGAGCCTACCACCGCGAGCCAGTGATGAGCGCACATCGGCTGGAAGCAAAGGGACCAAGGAGGACCCATAGAACGGATCCGTGACCACCATTTGCCAGATGACAGGAGCGACGCACCTGCGGGTCGTTGACCCGCGGGCGCGGTCCTGCAATGCGGGCTGCCCGTGCAGCGATATGGGCAGGCAGCGTTTTCAAGCCTGGCGCGAAACGTTTCCCTTGAACTGGTTGGGTCGCTTTTCGCGGAAGTTGTGTAAGATGAGGGGAATAGGCTGCTGTTTGAGTGAGGATCCTGAGCCGCGACCAATCGCGCCAGGATGTCGAATAGGAGAACCTGCCCCTTGGAGACCAAGACGGCCACCCTGCGATCATCCCGTCGACGCCTCTGGACCGCGGCGTCGCTCATTGTCCTGGCGACAGCCGGTATTGCGCTCTTCCTCTTCGCTCCCTTTCTAAACGCGCGCCTCGAGCTCGCCCTGCGTGGCATTGACTCGGCGGATTACCCCGGACTCCTGCACGCGGCCTGCGCACGCGACGACACCGAGACACTGGCGCTCCTCCTGGATGCCCGCGTCGGCTTGAATCAACGCGATGACAGCGGATCCACTGCCCTGCACACCGCGGTCAGCGCCGGGGCGCCTCAAGCCGTGGAGATGCTGCTGGAAGGGGGGGCCGACCAGCGGCTCGTCGACGCCGAGGGCTACCCACCGCTCAGCCTCGCACTGCTCCGCGAGGACACCGCGATCGCAGGACTGCTCCTCGGGCGTCACGGAAGCCCCCTCGTACCCCTTGGCGAAGACCACCGGCCGGCCCCGTTCGAGGCGGTCGCCACAGGCAACGTGAGACTCCTCCGGCTGCTGCTGGCCCACGATCTCGATCCCAACCTCGCCGATCCGCAAGGGGTGTCGCTGCTTGCCCATGCCATACGGCGCGCAGACTACGAGATCATCGAGACGCTCCTGCAGCACGGGGCCAACGCGGGCGCGTCGGTTGCGCCGGGCATCTCCTCGCTTGCCCACGCGGCCCGCACCGGTGACAGCACGCTCGCCGAGCTTCTTCTCGACCACGGCGCCGACATGGATGCCACCGGCAGCGACGGGATCTCGCCGCTCGCCCTGGCCGTTGATGGGGGCCGGTCCGATGTGGCGCGGCTTCTGTTGAAGCGCGGAGCGGCCGTCCCGCCAGCGCGCCCGGATGCGCCGAGCCTGCTCCAACGCGCCGCTGAGAACGACGACGTCGACACCGTGCGCCTCCTCCTCGAGCGCGGCGGCGACGTCGAGACCGCCTTCCCGAGTGGGATGCGACTCATGGAGTACGCGGTCGACACCGACAAGCGGGCCCTGGTGGGGCTGCTCCTCGCGCATGGGGCTGAGGCCAACGACGTCCTCGCCCGCGCCCTCCGGCGAGGGCATACCGAGATCCTGTCGGCGCTGCTCGCGGGCGGCGCCTCCGTGGACAGCCTGATCGACGATCAGCCCGCCATCGAGTGGGCGGTGCGCAACGCCTCACCCGGGGTGGTGGGCATGCTACTCGAAAACGGCGCCGATCCCGAGATCCTTGGGCGCGAGGGGCAAGCGATGCTGGCGCTGGCGGTGGCGCTCGATCGCCCCGAGGTGGTGGCCGCTCTGGCTGACCACGGAGCCGACATCGATCGGCGGGTCGAGTCTCCCGCGCTCGATGCGTTCGCCGACCTCTTCGCGACGCGGTACGCGCGCTTCTACCTCACCAAGGACCGGGGCCTGACGCCACTCATGCTCGCCGTCCTCAGGGGACGGCAGGACACGGTCCGCGTCCTGCTCGAGCGCAACGCCCGCACCGACACGCCCACCCGTGAGCATGGCACCTGGCCCATCGGGCTTGCGGCCTACCAGGAGGATGTCCCGATGATGCAGCTCCTGCTCGGCCGGGACCCCGATCCCGCAAAGCAGCGACGCCGGATTCTCGTATCGCTGGCCGACCAGACCGCGGCGCTCTATGTGGACGGCGAGGTACGCCTGACGACCCGCGTCTCGACGGGGCGTCAGGGGTACGAGACGCCTCCGGGAAAATACGTGATCACCAACAAGCATCGCGAGTGGAAGTCGACCCTCTACGATGACGCGCCGATGCCCTATTTCCTGCGCCTGAACGCGGGTGCCATCGGGCTGCACGAGGGTGTTGTCCCACGCCAACCGGCTTCCCACGGATGTATCCGGGTGCCACGCGGAACCGCCCAGCGCCTGTTCGCCTCGACCCAAGTGGGGGACCCGGTGACCATTGTGAAGGGGTCGCTGGCCGTTGCCGAAGCCGCATACTTTTCCTCAGCCGACAAGCCGACGATCGACTGAGTGCGACGGATAGAAATCAAGTCATTGATATGTCAGCCGGCACGAGGTGCCAGCTTCTGCCTGCGCGGGGATCGGTGAGAACCGGCTTTCACAGTGGGGGACTCCGGCGCTTCCATACTCGGTGCGGAAAAGCGCTGACCCGAGCTCGCCGGGGCCAGGGTCGAGAACACGGATAACCCCACCGGCCGGCAACATCGTGATCCGCCCCGGGCCGTCAGCCATGCGGTCCGGCTTCGCCATCGCTCCCGCCCGAGCTTCCGCGATGTTGAGGACTTGCTGGCAGAGTGGGAAACCGTCGTCTCCTGCCCAGCTCCCGTGCCGGTTGCCGCAGGCATCCGGTCGACCTTCCTCCGATCGAAGGGATCGCGGTGCTTCACGTCGTAGCTACCCGCGCGCAGATCTGGCATCGGCAACGCGTCCGTCGGGCTATACCTGCCCGGGTCCGGGTGTATGATCGAGGAAGAGTCCACAGGACCGGGAAGGCTCTGATCACTCCGCCGCAGTCTCCGCGCTCGTGCTCAGGCGCCTAGGCCTGAGCTCTGCGGAGT
>JBAPYD010000026.1:0-2088 GCA_049284555.1 Chromatiaceae bacterium
CCCCCGAAGAAGCCGCGCGTCCGAATCGCCATCCGAGGGCAGGATGGCCGAGCGCAACGCCTCCTCGTAGGCGGCCAAGGCCCGCGACACGCGGTCCGGCACCACCCCCGACGCGACGGATGCCCCACCCGCCCCCGCCCGGGGGAGCTCCACCAGCGCCGAACGGGGGATCAGACGGGTCTGCCCATCCCGCTCGCGCCTTGCGGTCAGAGGTCCGACCTTCACATAGGCCTCTCCCTGGAACAACAGGCGCTGTCCGATGGGAACTTGGGGAAACTTCATCCGGGGCTCCACCAACGCGAATCGATCTGGGTCAAGGGGTCCGGGCGAGCGCCCACACCTGGACATGCAGCGCTCCGGCCCGCTTCAAGACCCGGGCAAGCTCCTCCACCGTGCTGCCGGTGGTGACCACGTCGTCGATGATGGCCAGGTCGCGCAAGCCCAAGGGTGAGCGGGCCCTGAAGGCACCGCGAATGTTACGCCGCCGGGAGCCCTCGTCCAGCCCCGCCTGGGGCAAGGTAGCCACTCCCCGATCGCAGCAGCCGGGCTCGAGCGGCAGCTCGAGCTGCCGGGCGACGACCCGAGCGATCTCGAGGGCCTGATTGTACCCCCGCTCCGCCAGCCGCCTTCGATGCAAGGGCACGGGGACCAGGACCTCCGGCAGGGGCTGGCCGGCCGCCTGCACCGAGCGCGCGAGCAGCTGCCCGAGGAGTCGCACGGCATTCATTCGGCCCCGAAACTTCGCCGCCCCCACGAGGTTGGGAACGGGCGTCTCGTAGCGCAGGGCGGCGAGGCAGCGCTCGTAGGGCGGGGCGCGCCGCTGACAGGCGCCACACAGGGCCCCATCGAGCTCCGCCCCGTCTAAGGGGAGGGCACAACGGGCGCAGCAGTGACGGTTCCAGGGCAGCGCTCCCGCGCACCCGTCGCAGAGGTCGAGGTCCCGGGACCCCGGCGCCCCGCAGAGCAGACAGGTGGGTGGAAAGAGTGTGTCGAGGATGGACGACGGAGACATTGGGCTCGGTTCGTGACGCAGGGCCTGTCACGCCGAGATTAGACCCTCCCCGGGCCACGAGACCTGCGGTTAAGATCTCAGGCCGCTCGTCTCTGGAGGACCCTGGTCATGTTGGAGTACGTCTTCTTCGACGAAGAGCCCCGCCTGCGCTTCCAGGCATTCCTGCAGCAGCACGGTGTCCAATGGACCCTCGAGCCGGCCCCTCCGGAGACCCTGGTGGTCGTCGATGACACCCGGATGGACGAGGACCTGGCGGATTCCCTGGAGTCCCTCTACGACGAGCTCTTCGCCCTGGAGCAGAGCCGATTCGCCTCCCGGTGGGCGCCGACCCCGGCCCCGAACAAGCCCAAGGGCGTCCTGCTGCATCTCAAGGATGGCACGGATCTGCGGGCGGACCTGCCGCCGGATCTGATCGAGCGGGTCCTGACGGCGATCAGCCCCGAGGAGCTCGACCTCATCGCGGACGCCATCGTCTGCGCCTTCGAGGACTCGGAAGCTCAAGGGCCAGACTGAGAGACCCGCGACACCCTTGGAGGGGCTGCACATCCCGCGCGGGCAAGGGTGAGCGGCGCGTGCGCGCAGCCGCTCACGGGCTGGCCAGGACGGCCAGCCCTGGACCGCCAAGCAGAGCAGGACCGCGCGGCGAAGCCGGGCCCGCCCCGCTGTCAACCCGAGGACGGCGCTTCGGTTGACAAGCATCCCAACCCCGCTAGGATGCAGGGGTTTATCCACCCTTCCCCGGTCAGCCGCACCCCATGTCCCACGCCGCGAACCCGATGGAGCCCCGGATCCAGCCCCGTCACGACTGGACCCTCGCCGAGGTCGAGGCCCTGCTCGATCAACCGCTGAACGACCTGCTGTTCCGGGCCCAGACCCTGCACCGGGCCCACTTCGACCCGAACCGGGTCCAGGTCAGCACCCTGCTCAGCGTCAAGACGGGGGCCTGCCCCGAGGACTGCGGCTACTGCTCCCAGAGCGCCCGCCACGACACCGGGCTTCAGCGCGAGCGCCTGCTGCCACTGGACGAGGTGGTGGCGGCCGCCCGCGGCGCCCAGGCGCAGGGGGCCACCCGCTTC
>JBAPYD010000027.1:0-11127 GCA_049284555.1 Chromatiaceae bacterium
CACTGACCGTGCTGAACTGGGCCAGCTGGGAGAGAAAGGCATCGCTCTCCATCGGGTTCATGGGGTCCTGCGCCCTGATCTGGGCCATCATCAGGGTCAGAAAGTCGTTCTGACCGAGATCGGCCGACTGGGCAGGAGCGGTCGACGACCGCCCCAGCCCCAGGGATTGAAGGGAGTCGTTGGTCGGGTTCACATCCATGGCGGCTTGCACACCTCCGCGCGCGTCGGACTATTTCCCAAGCTCCAGCGTCTTGAGCAGGAGCTGTCTGGCCGTGCTCATCACGTCCACGTTGGTCTGATACGAGCGGGAGGCCGAGATCAGATCCGCGAGCTGCTCCATGACGTTGACGTTGGAGTGATAGATGTAGCCGTCCTGATCCGCCTCCGGATGGTCCGGCCGATACTCCATCCGTGGCGCAGCGGCGCTCTCGACGACGCCGAGTACCCGCACGCCGGCACTTGCGGCGGACGCGGTGCCCACCTGCCCCGCCAGCACGCTGGCGAACACGGGCTCCCGGGCCCTGTAGGCGGCCTCGGGGGTGCCGCTCACCGTCTCGGCGTTGGCGAGGTTGCTGGAGACCGTGTTGAGGCGCACGCTCCCCGCCGAGAGCGCGGACCCGGCGATGTCGAAGATCCGCTCGATAGCCATCTCAATCCCCTCGAATCGCGGTCATAAGCCCCCTGATCCGCGACCCGAGGATCATCAGGGTCGACTGGTAGCGAACCGCGTTCTCAGCGAACGCCGCCTTCTCCAAATGCGGGTCCACGGTGTTGCCGTCCAGGGACGACTGGGTCGGCAGCCGGTACAGCAAGTCCGCCGCGCCCGGCATTCCGGTGTTTCCCGGCGTGATGTGTCCCGGGTCTGTCGCGGCAAGGCGCACGCCACCGTCCTGACCTGCGAGGACGGACCCGAAATCCAGGTCCCGTGCCTTGAATCCCGGCGTATCGGCATTCGCCAGATTGGCCGCGAGAATCTCGGTGCGTTGCTCACGCAGCCGCAGGGCGTCGGCGTGAATACCGAGGGCCGAGTCGATGCTGATCGTCATGCTGGGAGCCGTGTTGTCACCTCTGGGCCTGGCAGGCCACAAGCACGTCGCGCGCCAAAGGACCCCGTGGCGCCGTTGCCCGGATGCCGTCCTGGCCCTTGATCAGATCGAGACCCGGGACCGCTCACCCAACCCGACAGGCTCTTGAGTCCTTTATAATTCCGCGAGTTACATGCTCACACCCGTCGCGGAGGACCTGCCTTTCGTGGCAGGGAGCACGATCGAGCGATGGCCGCCTCGGCGCCGCGCCCCCAGGGACCTTGGCACCAACGGGTCCGACTCAGCTCGCGCCGGGGCTGGCAACTTCTTGCCGGATGCGTCAACAGCCCGTCGCACTCCCGACCCGAGGTCGATCGGGCCAAAATCCGAGGCTGGCGACCACGGTGTGAAGCACGCAACCTGGAACGGGATCTCGACCTCCAGGGGGAAATCCCAACCCTGACGCCGGGACGGCGGAAACCGCACGAGGTATGATGGGTAAAGCTATACTGGGTCGCGAGATTCGAGGGGGTTATGGCACAGGCGACACACAACGGACAGCTGACGTTCAGCGAGCACGTGGAGCGGGCCCTGCGGGAGGGGGCCATGTGGACCCTCATCTGTCTGGCGCTTTACCTGACCATGGCGTTGGCGAGCTACGCCCCGGAAGACCCCGGCTGGTCCTATGTGGGGGGCGCAGTCGAGGTGGCCAACGCCGGTGGCCGGGCCGGGGCCTGGTTCGCGGACGTGACCCTGTACCTCTTCGGCCTCTTCGCCTATCTGATTCCTGTCATGGTGGCCTTCAGCGCCTGGGTCGTCTTCCGGGGCCGCGACTTGGACTCGAAGCCCCGGACCTGGATGCTAGCCGTTCGCTGGATAGGATTCCTGATCACCTTGGCGGCCGGCTGCGGATTCGCCACCCTGCACCTCGGCGCCTTCGGCACCGATCTCCCGAACGGACCCGGTGGGGGCCTCGGCCAACTGATCGACGAATGGATGCTGGATCGCTTCAGCGGATCCGGCACCCGGCTACTGCTCTCCGGGGCCTTCTTGTTCGGTTTCACCCTGTTCTCGGGGATCTCCTGGCTGGCCCTGCTCCATGCCGTGGGCGAGGGCGCCCTGCAGGGATTCCGTTTCCTTTGGTCCGTGGGCAGTCAGGGCCTTTCGGCCCTTCTGACGCGACGCGGTGCCGACTCCACGATGGAGTTGCCCCCTGCCCTCAACCTGATCGAGGCCAACGAATCGGTGGTGGCGACCGAGGTCCCGCGCGACCCGTCGCCGAACCGCGCCATACCCGAGGGCTTGTTCTCGCCGTCCAAGGCCCAGCCTCGCCGCGGGAAACCGGAAGGGGCAGAGTGCCCTTCCGATAGCGTCCTGACCCTCTCCGACCTGATGAAGGACCAGCGCCCGGTTCCCAAGGAGGCCCCTCGGGTGAAGACCCATCGCCGCGCCGCGCGGGTGCCCGCCAACCAGATGCCATTGCCCGAGATTGCCGGGGAAGGGGGACGCCCGCCTCTGGAGCTGTTGGACGCACCGCGGAAGACGGGCCACGGCTACTCGCCGCAGCAGATCGAGGAGTTGTCGCGCCTGGTGGAGCTGAAGCTCAAGGACTTCAGCGTCCAGGCCGAAGTCGTGGCGGCCTACCCGGGCCCGGTGGTAACCCTCTTCGAGCTGCAGCTTGCCCCCGGCACCAAATCGAGCAAGATCTCGGGGCTCTCCAAGGACTTGGCACGGGCCCTCTCCAAGATCAGCGTGCGGGTGGTCGAGGTGATCCCGGGCAAGTCGGTGATCGGCATCGAGATCCCCAACGAGCAGCGCGAGACGGTGTTCTTGAGCGAAATCCTAGGGTCCGATGCCTACAAGGCGGCGAAGTCTCCCCTGACCCTGGCGCTGGGCACCAACATCTCGGGCCAGCCGGTCGTGGCGGACCTCGCCCGCATGCCCCACGCCCTGATCGCCGGCACCACCGGCTCTGGCAAGTCGGTGGCAATCAACGCCATGGTGCTCAGCCTGGTGTACAAATCGGGGCCCGAGGACGTTCGCCTCATCATGGTGGACCCGAAGATGCTGGAGCTCTCCGTCTACGAGGGGATCCCCCACCTGCTGACGCCCGTTGTCACCGACATGAAGGAGGCAGCCAATGCGCTTCGCTGGTGCGTCGGCGAGATGGAGCGTCGCTATCGACTGATGGCGGCGCTCGGGGTGCGCAACATCGCCGGTTACAACCGCAAGGTGGCAGATGCGATCGCAGCCGGTGAGCCCCTGCGAGACCCCCTGCTATCCGTCGAGTTCGCGGCTGAGGAAGGCTACGAGGTGCCCGAGCTCGCGCACCTGCCCTACATGGTGGTCATCATCGACGAGCTTGCCGACATGATGATGGTCGTGGGCAAGAAGGTGGAGGAGCTGATCGCCCGGCTCGCCCAGAAGGCGCGCGCCTCCGGCATCCATCTACTGCTCGCTACCCAGCGTCCGTCTGTGGACGTGCTGACCGGGCTCATCAAGGCCAACATCCCCACCCGCATGTCCTTCCAGGTGAGCTCGCGCATCGACTCGCGCACGATCCTCGACCAGATGGGCGCCGAGCAGCTGCTCGGTCACGGCGACATGCTCTATCTCCCCCCCGGCGGCAACATCCCCCAGCGGGTCCATGGTGCCTTCGTGGACGACCACGAGGTCCACCATGTCGCAGAGTTCCTCAAGGCCCAGGGGGAGCCCGACTATATCGAGGACGTCCTGCGCGAGCCGATGGAGACCCTGCCCGGGATCGATCCCGAGCCCCGCGGCGACATCGAGGACACGGATCCCTTGTTCGACGAGGCGGTCCAAATCGTGGTGGAAAGTCGGCGCGCCTCCATATCGGGGGTACAGCGCCGACTCAAGATCGGCTACAACAGGGCCGCGCGCATGATCGAGGAGATGGAGCGCATCGGCATCGTCGGACCCGCGGAGACCAACGGGAATCGCGAGGTCCTGGCCCCCCCACGACCCGAGGACTGAATCCCCATGCCACTGCCGTACCCAGCCGCCCCGTCCCCGCGGGGCATCAGCGCTTTGCTGTTCGCCCTCCTCGCGCTGACCCTCCTCGCACCGACGGGCCTCCGCGCGGCGGACGGCAGCCAGCGCCTCGAGGACTACCTGAAGGGCCTCAGCAGCCTCAAGTCCAGCTTCGAGCAGGTCACCTTCAACGCCGACCGCACCCAGATGATGGAGGCCAGCGGCACCTTCTACCTGCAGCGGCCGGGACGCTTCCGCTGGGAGTACGACACCCCCAACCGCCAGGTGATCGTGGCCGACGGCAAGCGCGTCTACCTGCACGACCTGGATCTCGATCAGGTCTCCCACCAGAGCCAGGCCAAGGCCCTGCGCGGCACCCCCGCCCTGCTGCTAGCGAGCGGGGGACCCATCGAGGACCACTTCAAGACGAGGCCCATCGAGAGCCGGGATGGGCGGGACTGGGTGGAGCTGATTCCCAAGGCGAGCGACACCGACGTGGTGCGCATCGAGCTCGGCTTCGGCGGCAAGGAGCTGGACAGCCTGATCATGGAGGACAGCTTCGGCCAGATGACGCGCCTGAACTTCCGCGCCACCCAGCGCAACCCGAGCCTCGACCCCGACCTCTTCGAGGTGGATGAACGAGCGGTCGACGAATTCCTGTCCTTCGACTGAACGGCATTCCCTGCCACCCGCCACCGGGTGGCTCGCAGCCTAGGCCTGTCTTGGCACAGGAGACCCCGCCATGGGACAGCCGATAGACGGCGCGCCACTCGCCGATCGCATGCGGCCCGCCCGCCTGGAGGACTTCTTCGGCCAGGGACACCTGCTCGGTCCGGGCAGGCCCCTGCGACAGGCCATCGAGGCCGGCCACCTGCACTCCATGGTCTTCTGGGGCCCCCCGGGCACCGGTAAGACGACCCTGGCGCGGCTGGCGGCCGCTCGCTCGGGGGCACACCTCGTGAGCCTCTCCGCGGTGCTCGCCGGGGTCAAGGACGTCCGCGAGGCCGTCGCGACGGCCCGCGCCCTGCGCCAGTCCGAGGGACGGCCGACCGTCCTCTTCATCGACGAGGTCCATCGCTTCAACAAGGCCCAGCAGGACGCCTTTCTGCCCCATGTGGAGGACGGGACCCTCACCTTCATCGGGGCCACCACGGAGAACCCCTCCTTCGAGCTCAACAACGCCCTGCTCTCCCGGGCCAGGGTCTACGTCCTGAAGGCCCTGGAGGCAGAGGAGATCCGGGCCATCCTGAGGCGGGCCCTGAAGGCGCTTACCCCAGGTATCGAAGGCCAGGCCCCGATGCTGCCGGAGGAATCCGAGCGCCTGCTCGCGGAGGCGGCGGACGGGGATGCCAGACGCGCCCTCAACCTCCTCGAGCTGGCCGCCCAGCTCAGCCCGGTGGGGGAGATCCGTCGGGAGACGGTCGCGGAGGTGGTGTCCGGTCCCCAGCGCCGCTTCGACAAGGGCGGGGACCTTTTCCACGACCAGATCTCGGCCCTTCACAAGTCCATCCGCGGATCCAGCCCGGACGCCGCGCTCTATTGGCTGGCGCGCATGATCGACGGCGGCTGCGACCCGCTCTACATCGCCCGCCGCCTGGTGCGCATGGCGTGCGAGGACATCGGCAACGCGGACCCCCGCGCCCTGGACCTGGCCATCAGCGCCTGGGATGCCCAGGAGCGCCTGGGCTCCCCCGAGGGCGAGCTCGCCCTCGCCCAGGCGGCCGTCTACCTCGCCTGCGCCGCCAAGAGCAATGCAGTGTACCTGGCCTGGAACGCGGCCCTGTCGGACGTCGGTGGCAGCGGCTCCCTGGAGGTGCCGGCCCACCTGCGCAACGCGCCCACCCGATTGTTGCGGGAGCTGGGCCACGGGCGTGCCTACCGGTATGCCCACGACGAGCCCGAGGCCTACGCCGCCGGGGAGACCTACTTCCCCGAGTCCCTCGGTGAGCGACGCTATTACCAGCCCACGGACCGGGGGCTGGAGATCCGCATCCGCGAGAAGCTGGAGCGGTTGCGGGCACTGGATCGGGCAGCGCGCGATCGTTGACCAGTCCCGCTTTCGGAATCACGCGTGTTCATCTCCCTGTAACCCGCTGTAAATAAACTAGGCGGGCAGCGGTCGCAGCAGGCGGGGCGCGCAGCGAAGCCGGGCCCGCCATGCTCGGGGGCCTCAAGCCCTTGAACGGATCGCGTCCCGAGAGACCAGACAACCCACCCGATCACAGTCGGAATCGCGCCGGGACGGCAGAGCACCGAACCCACCAGGAGCCAGCGCCATGGCCACCATCCTTGTCGTCGACGACGAGCCCGATATTCGAGAGGTGATCCGTTTCGCCCTGGAGAACGCCGATTTCCAGGTCGTCGAGGCGGGACATGCGGACGAGGCCCGACGCCTGCTGGGCCAGGAGAGTCCGGACCTGATCCTGTTGGACTGGATGCTGCCCGGGCGCTCCGGCCTGGAGCTCGCCCAGCAGCTCAAGCAGACCCCCAAGACCCGCAATATCCCCATCATCATGGTGAGCGCCCGGGGCGAGGAGGAGGACAGGGTCAAGGGACTCGACACCGGGGCGGACGACTATATCGCCAAGCCCTTCTCACCCCGGGAGATGGTGGCCCGGGTCAACGCGGTCCTGCGCCGAACGCGGGTGGAGACGCTGCAGGACGAGGTCCAAGTCGCCGGGCTGCGCATCGACAACGTGAGCCATCGGGTCAGCGTGGACGGGCGCCAGGTGGACATTGCGCCCACCGAGTACCGTCTGCTCTACTTCTTCATGACCCACGCGGACCGCGCCTACAGCCGCTCCCAGCTGCTGGACCAGGTATGGGGGGACCAGGTCTACGTGGAGGAGCGCACGGTGGATGTCCATGTGCGCCGGCTGCGCAAGGCCCTGGAGCCGACGGGCCACGACCGTCTGCTGCAGACGGTGCGCGGCGTGGGCTATCGTTTCTCCGACAAGACCTGAGCCGGGCTCGCACACACCCGACGGAATCCCGGGCCCCCGATGCCACTGATCCATGCGTAGCCCTTTGCTCGTGGAGCTCAATGCACTGCTGATCCCCGCCACCCTGGGGGCCGTGCTCGTGATCCTGGGGGTGAGCCTGGTCTGGGTCTGGCCCCTGGTGTTGCTCCCCTACCTGGGGCGCCACCTGTTTTACCTGTGGCGACTCACCACCCTGATCCGCCGCCATCACCGCTTGGCCCCACCCTTCCCACTGGGTCTCTGGGGCGAGGTCTACCGCAGCATCGCCCTGTACCAGCAGCGCGGGCGCAAGCGACGCAAGCGCCAGATCCGATTCACCCGGCGCTTCCGGGAGGCCGCCAACGCGGTGCCGGACGCGCTGGTCATCCTCGACAAGCAACAGCAGATCGAATGGGCGAACCCGGCGGCCACCCACCTCATGAACATCCGCTGGCCCCAGGACGATCGCCGACTGCTGACCGAGGTCCTGCCCCACCCCGATCTCGGCACCTTCGTCGATACGGGCGATTACAGCCGGCCGCTGGATCTGGCCCCGGAGCACAACCGCACCATCATGCTGTCCCTGCGCATCACCCCATTCGGCGAGCGCAAGCGCCAGCGCCTCCTGGTGGGCCGCGACATCACCAAGGTCTATCACCTGAACATGATCCGCCGGGACTTCGTGGCCAACGCCTCCCATGAGCTTCGCACCCCGCTCACGGTGATCGCGGGCTTCCTGGAAAACCTGGCGGATGCCCCCGCCACCCCCCCCGCCCATCGTCGGCCCCTGGCGCTCATGCAGCACCAGACCCAGCGCATGCGCAACATCATCGAGGACCTGCTGACCCTCTCGCGCCTGGAGATGGACGAGGAGGCCCAGGACCAAACCTCCGTGGACGTCCCGGAGGAGCTCGAGCTCTTCCTCCATGAGGCCCAGACCCTGAGCGAGGGACGCCACCGCTTTCACATCGACATCGACCAGGACCTGCTGCTCGCGGGCAACCCGGTCGAGCTCCGCAGCGCCTTCTCCAACCTGATCCACAACGCGGTACGCCATACGCCGGCGGGCACCGAAGTGCAGATCGGCTGGCGACAGGATCGGTCGGGACCCCACTTCTGGGTCGAGGACACCGGGGAGGGCATCGCCCCGGAGCACCTCCCGCGGCTCACCGAGCGGTTCTACCGGGTGGATCGAGCCCGGTCTCGGGTATCCGGTGGAACGGGTCTCGGGCTCGCAATCGTCAAGCACGTGCTCAATCGCCACGGTGCCCGCCTGATGATTGCGAGCGAGCCGGGCGGGGGGTCCCGCTTCGCCTGTCACTTCCCGGCGGAACGCGCCGTGCGTCGTCGGGAGACGGCCCCCGCGCCCGTCCGTGAAGCCCAGCAGGACGGCGAGGAATAGGAAAGCGCGATCTGGCGCGCTTCCCGCTTGGGCCGAGGATGGCCAGCCATGACCAAGGGCCTTAAGCCCTTGAGAATGGCGCGTCCCGGGGCTCGCGCATCTCGGGACACGAGCTGACGGGGTGCCGGGATGGCATTCGATCAGCATCTCCCTGACCGGACCGGAGCACCTCGGCGGGGCACCGGGCACGCTCAGTACCAGAGACCGCCGACGTGCCAGCGTGGGGGGGGTCCAGGGGGACGCTCGAACGGGGGCAGCATCTCCCGCCCCGTGCGCCCGATCGGCCTCGTCCCCGCCCGGGCGGGCACCAGATCGAGCAGCCGGGCAACACGCTCCTCGGTCGGCGGATGGGTACGCAGCAGGGAGGGGTCGGGCAGGCGTCGGCCGGGGAGCATCATCTGTTCCCAGAACCGTCCCTGATAGCGCTCCAGCTTCTCCAGGGCCGACGCCAGACCGGCGGGGTCGCCGGAGAGCTCCGCCGCGCTGCGATCCGCCTCGTACTCCCGGTTGCGGGACAGGGCGAGCTGGGCCAGGGCGCTCACTGTCGGCCCCGCCAGTAGGACCAGCAACGCGCCCAGGGGCAGTGTCTCCAGCCCGAGGAGCACCAAGGGGATGCTCGCCACCAGCAAGACCTGTCCGAGGAGCCCCAGGAGCCCGGTGATGCGGCTCACGGTGTCCGCGAAGGTCATCACCTGGATGTCGCCGTTGGCGATGTGGCTCACCTCGTGGGCCAACACCCCGGCCAGCTCCCGGAGGCTCAGCCGGCGCAGGAGCCCATCGGAGAGCACGATGGCCGCATCCTGCCGGCGTCCGGTCGCGAAGGCGTTCATGACCCGGGTCGGCAGATAATAGAGCCGCGGAAGACGCTCGAGGCCCGCGCGCTCGGTCAGCTCCTCCAGGATCCCGTAGAGTCTCGGGACCTCCCATCTTGACAGGCCACGGGCGCCGTACATTCCCAGCACCAGCCGGGGCGAGGCCACGGGATTGACGAGGTAGAGCAGGGCGACCCCGATCAGGGTCCCCCACGCAAAGGGGGGCCCACCCACGACCCACGCAAGATAGCCGAGGAGCAGGGCCAACAGGGCGAGCAGGCCCAGCTGCTGCAGGTCGTTCTTGCGCTTGTGCTCCCGGAGCAGTTGACGGTCCATGCAGCGTAAGTGGGGACGATCGCTCCATGGACTAAAGGCACGGAGACCACCGACCGCCATGCCGGTCGGAACCGGGGAAGATGCCGGTCGCGGGCCTTGCCGGCAATCAGCCAGCGCGTGTCCCGAGGCGCGGAGACGGCGCTAGAAGCGCTCCTCGACCCGGATCGTTGCGAATCCGAGCTCATGGGCAACCTCGGTGGCCCGATCCAGGGTATGGAAGACCTTGGGAACGCCGGTGACCGTCGTGTAGGGGACCTGTTCCCCGCTGGGGCTCAGCAGGAGCAGCACCCAGCCATCGGATTGGTCGGCCGGTGTGACGACAGCCTCCAGAAGCTGCCCGGCATGCACCGCCTCCATGACATGATCGTGCTCCATTGCCTCTAACTCCCCGCCTATCGGCGATCTCGACTTCCCGGATGCGCTGACGATTGCAGCGCCTCCTCGATGCGGCTTCGCGAGGCAGGTGCTCCGGGCACTGGAATCATCGCCAGCCGAGCCCGTCGACTGCCAAGGAAACTCGCTGATCCACGTCCGCCTGCCCCGCTCCTATCCGAAATTCTAGCGCCGTCGGGCTCGAAAGGTGGATGTCGCTCGGATCATCCGTCGGGGGCGATCGCACTCGCAGCCGGCATCCCGCTGCCACGGCCCCTCGCCAGTCATCAGCTCGAACCTACCGGTTGTGATCGGGATCGCTGACCGAGTAGAACCCCTTCTCCAATACTGCGGTCAGGGCCCCGGAAGCCAATCAAATCGAGGGTCCGACCGGCCCCGGGGCGGATACTCGGCCCGCCCTGCCGCTCCACGGACCCATGAGGCCACGCCCAAGAGGGACGTCGCTATGAAATCCGATAACAACCTCTCGACGGGCCCTCGGCGGGACCGGCGCACCCAGCCCAGGGTGGAGGCCAAGATCCAGGTCAGACTGGCCCAGGACGCGGGGAGTGCGTCACTCAGCGCCACGAATCTGGACCTGTCTTGGGGGGGCGCCAGCCTGCTGTTGCCGGAAACGCGTCTGCGGGTCGGTGAATCCGTGAAGCTCGAGTTCCCCTGGACCCCGGGGCGCTCGTTCTACGCCCGGGCCGAGGTCGTTCGCTCCCAAGAGACCGGGGACGGTATCCTGACGGGGGTCCGATTCTCCAAGCTGCTGGTGCGGCACGAGACACGGCTCGAACGCCTGTTGAGTCTGTTGATCGATCCCAACCGGCGGCGCGGCGAAGAGCTCTCGCTCGCTCCCCAGATCGATCTGGACTTCATGGACGTGGATGGCATTGCCAGGGCCCTGGAGGACATCCGTGGCGGACGCTACCAGGTCACCTCCTTCCGGCCTTACGAGGTCGATCAGAGTCTGATGCTGGTCCTGATCTGGCAGGGACGGGTGCCGCTTCTGCGGCTACGGGCCCGCGTGCGGGGGCTGCGCAGCGTCCCCCTCAACCGCCCCCATGCCAGCGGCTCGGCCCCTGGGCAGGCGCCCTCGCTGTTTCAGATGGACCTCGCGTTCGAGCACCCGCTGGGGGATCTCATACGGACCATCGACCCCCTGGCGGATCGATTGGACAAGCGGGGTTACCTGCTGCCAACCGCCGCCTGAGGGCCCCGAT